>JADZDJ010000211.1 GCA_020851115.1 Pirellulales bacterium | reverse complement strand
GCGAGAATTCCCCCTCGCCCAGCACGACGACGCCCCCGATGCCCTGGAAATGGCCCTCCGCCTTGCCGAAACCCTATTGCAGCCTGCGCCCAACGACGGACTGGGCAATCGATTGATTTAACCGGATGCGCCCCTGATGACCGACAGCAACAAGAAAGTCGATCTTCGCGAGTGCGAAGTCGCGTCGCTCGGCGACAAAGAATACGTCAAGAGTTTGATCCCTGTTTTTCACCATTGTACGTTCATTTGCGGCCCACTCGTTGCCGTGACAATCGTGCCGCCGGGTTACTAGAATCAATGTATGATTCCTTAGTCGGATTCAAGGTCATGCGACTTAGCACCATTCCGCAACTGTATCGGCACATGAACCGGTGGGGAGAAATCCTGACCGTGCTCAGCAAGTATGGATTGGCCGATTGGATCGACCGCCTGGGGCCGCGGTTTGCCAAAGGAATTCTCAAGGATCGCGACGGCGCGGCGCTCGCCCGGCACAGCCGCGAGATGAGGATTCGATTGGCGCTGACCGAACTGGGGCCGACCTTTATCAAGCTGGGGCAAATCCTCAGCACGCGGCCCGATGTGATCGGCGTGGCGCTGGCCGACGAACTATCGAAGCTGCAGGATGCCGCGCCGGCCGATTCGTTTCCGACGATTCGCACGATTGTTGAAACCGAACTGGGCCAGCCGCTGGAAGACATGTTTGCCGACTTCGAGGAGACGCCGCTCGCCAGCGCATCGATCGGGCAGGTGCATCGGGCGCGGTTGGCCAACGGCCAATGGGTCGCCGTCAAGGTGCGGCACGCGGGAATCGAAGACACGATCCGCCGCGATTTGGACATTCTCACCGGTCTGGCGAATTGGGCCGAGCGCGTGCCGGAGTTGGCCAACTATCGGCCGCGGGCGACGATGGCCGAATTTCAACGCGCGCTGCGGCGCGAACTCGACTTTTGCCGCGAAGAGCGAAACTTGGAGCAGTTCGCCCAGATGTTCGTCGGCGATGCGACGGTGCGAATTCCCCGCGCCTATCCCCAGCGCTCGACATCGCGCGTGCTGATGATGGAATATCTCGACGGCATCAAACTGGCGCAAACCGAGCGCGTGCGGGCTGCCGGATTCGACCTGGAAGAAGTGGCGCGCCGCGGAGCCGACTTGTATTTGAAGATGATCTTTAAGCACGGCTTTTATCACGCCGATCCGCATCCGGGCAACTTCGTGCTGCTGCCAGGCAACGTGATCGGCCTGTTGGATTTCGGCATGGTCGGCCGGATCGACGATTCGCTGCGCGAAGATGTCGAAGACATGCTGCTGGCGCTGGGACAGCGCGATGCCGCCCGGTTGTCGCAGGTCATCGTCCAACTCGGCGATGCGCCGCGCAATTTGGATCGGGCCGCCTTGGGAAACGATCTGGCGGATTTCGTCGGGCAGTATGCTTGCCAGTCGATCGAAACCATCAACCTCAGCGCGGCGCTCAATGAAATGACCGAAATCATTCGGCGCTATCGCATCATGCTCCCCGCGCGGCTGGCGATGCTGCTCAAGATGCTGGTGATGCTCGAAGGCACGGCCCGGCTGTCGTGTCCGAAGTTCAGCCTGATGGACGTCCTTGCGCCGCATCAAAAGGAAATGTTCTGGCGACGAATGTCGCCGCGGCGTCGGTTGCGAAAGTTTCGGCGGATCTATGGCGAGCTGGAGCACTTGGCCGAAGTGCTGCCGCGGAAAGTGGTCGATATCGTCGATCTGCTGCAAGCGGGAAAATTCGACGTCCACCTGGATCATCGCGGACTGGAGCCGTCGGTCAATCGGCTGGTGCTGGGAATGCTTACCAGCGCGCTGTTTCTAGGCTCGGCGTTGCTGCTGAGCCGCGATGTGAAGCCCGTGCTGTGGGGCGTCTCGCTGCTGGGCGCGCTGGGCTGCATCGTGTCGGCCGTGCTGGGGCTGCGGCTGCTCAAGGCGATCAACAAGTCGGGACACTTGGACCGGCGAGAGTAGGTCGATGTCAACATGCAACACGAAAAACGCGACTTGCAGCATCAACGTTGCCCAGTCGGAATTTTGCCTTCCGCACTTTGCGTCTTGCACTTGCTCACGCCGCCCGCGGCGACTGGACGCTCGGCTGCAGCAAGTCGTCTGCACGGCGGACGCCGAGTTGGCCCAGCGTGATGGCTTGCTCGATGCGGCCATTGAGGTCGTCGAGTTGGCGGAGCACTTCATCTTGACGCGCTTCCAGCTCGATCAGAAAACGCGCCGATTCCGGCGGAGCAAACACGACGGGCGGAGAATTCATGGCGGGATCAACCAAGACGGAAATGGCGGGTTCCAGTCTTGTTCACATCGGCCGCCTTGGCCGTCGTACATGCGACTTGAGCGAAAGTTTGACGACCAAGCGGAATGGCGCGTTAAACTTTGCGGATGGCGCGTAAGAAGCCGCCTTGAAAATGCAGTGGCCGCCCCGCTCAGCGATCGGAAACAGCCGCCGCGACAGCACAATTCAGGTCAGTTCCTTGGCCAACTGGTCGCGCAAGGCGCTTTCGATTTTGCCTTTGAACATCATTGCGGCAATGGGAATTTGGCCGTCGAGCTTCACCTCGTTCTGTTCGACCACGACGTTGCCGCTGATCTTAAAGCCATAGGTGTTGAAGCCGAAGTTCAGCATGTTGTCGGTCCACGATTCTTGCAGATCGGAAACCTGGTCTTGGTATTTGTTTTTCACCTTCGACAGCAGGTTTTTCAGCCGGTCGACGGCTTCTTGCTGGCCGAGGTGATGCGGAAAGTCAAGTTTCAAGCTCGGCATGGATCCATCCCTGTTTGGCAAGGGCAAAACGGCAAATTCACTCGATCCAACATAGCAGATTGCCGTCGCAGCGCTAAGCGCAATGAACGGCGCGGGACGCAGATCTTGCGATGCTTGCAAAAAGACGCCAGGAATCCTGCCAAAAATGGTCGACGACCGAAGTCATTCGCGGTCGCCGGTCAGGTCGGCGTAGTTGCGCGAGTCGCTGGGGTGCCACAGCGGCAAGCCGCTGCGCAACCGCTCGGCCAGCACTTCGAGCTTTTCATCGGTTCCGGGCAAAGCCCGAGTCGAATCATAATGGGCCGCTTCAACTCGCGGCGGCTCGTAATCCCAGACCCCCAACTTAATCGCATCGAGAACGGAGATTGGCACGCCGTGACTCCTTCTGCGCTATGGCGCAGCGTTGAATCCCTCAACCACGTGAATCCGCGGCCGCGCTTCGCGCTCGCACCTCCTGTGACGGCCGTCGGCACGCAAGGCATGTTCCATCGCCCGCACGGTGAAGTAGGCAGTATTTGATTTTATTCCGTCCTTGTCAAGGAAATTTTTCTCGAAGCGCGCCGTCAACTAATTCCAAGCTCGCAACTAGTATTTTGCGGAACGAACCGATTTTCGCCCCTTCGATCTTTCCACGGCGGTCGGGATGACAGACCGCGCCACGAACAGCAAGGTAATCGGGATGATGATGCAACAGCTCTGCCGCACGATCGGCGGTAATGCGTCCTGCCAGCACCGAAAGCATGCCGTGCTGCCGCGCGGCGGCGGTGATTTCCCCAATTTCAGCCGCCGTCCACAGCTCGTAAAGCCCAGGCAGCGATTTATCGTAGGTGTCGATCAAGATGGCACGGCACTTGAGCCGGACGGCATGATGCAGCACGTCTGGCGGCGGGGGCGCGCCGGCCGCTTGCCAGTCCGCATAGATGACGGCCACGCGACCGACCGTTGGCGGCAGATGCTCCCACGCCGCTGCCCAGCGCTGCTGCCAAGCGGCCTGGCGGCGGCAATGCGCCAAACCGATTTTGGCGAATCCGATTGCAGGGGACAGCGAGAGGCGGGCGAGTTTTTCATCGTCGTAGTCGAGGAGTTCACCCAGCGCGACGCTCAGCGGACAGCGTAATTGGATGGTGTTTATGATGTCGTCAATGATTTCACCGTCGGCCTTGCCCAGCGATCCGCGGCCCGGCTCTTTGATGTCGATCAGATCGACGCCGGCCTCCAGTGCGATCCGTGCTTCCGTCGAGTCGCGCACGCTAACGAGGAGCTTGGTCATGTCAACTCAATGCTGCCGCGGGGAATTCGGGAGGGACTCGGGATGGTTCAATCGGAGGAGGCCAAGCTCATTCGCTGCGCGGAAACGACGTCGACACGATCGAATCGATTCACGTGCTTTCCTGCGCCGAGCTGTGGAGGGTGGCTTTCACTTCGGTCAATCGCGAGTTCAAGCGATTCGCGAGTTCCAACCCCAGCGGTTCGCACCAGGTGCCGTAGATGGTGATATATCCGTCCTCCCAGCGGCCGAGCGCGGGCTTGACCTGACGCCGATGAAAATCGACGGCGCTGTCTGCCAGCCGAATCACCAAATTTCGCATCGGCACGTCACGACCAGCCGTGCCGGGAATTTGTCCTCCACCGGTTCCGAGGAGAAACGCTTCGACAATTTCGATCGGCACCTGAAACGGCGGCCCCATTCGCAAGTAGATCAGCAGTGCGCCGTCGGCGTAAGCCAATCGCGGCAGCCGAAATTGCCATCCGAAAATGACAAACAGAAACAAGCCGATGCCAAGCAATACCCAACCGACGATCTGCAACCCCGCAGCCGCGTCGAGCGGTTTGACAATCGACACGACAAGCCCTATTCCAACCAGCGCTGCGGGCAGTATCATGCCCAACAGCAAAATGCGGCGGTTTGTGTGAAGCCAAGTTTCCTGCATCGAATCTTCGATCCCAGATTGCCAGGGCGGCAGTCTAACATACTCAACGCATTGGGTCACGAACACACGCCAGCATGACGCACTCCGAATTCTCCCACAAACATTCGTCGCGCGGTCCGCTGTTGTGCATCGGCGCGGTCTTGCTGGCCTACTTCATGGCGCTGGGGGCAGGCTGGCCGCAGGCTGCAACGCAACAAATTGTCGCCCCGAACGCCGAAACCGCCGGGCATGTCTCGCCTGAACCGCCGCCCGCTTACACGGTCATTCCCTTCGTGCTGCTCCTGGGGGCGATCGCGGTATTCCCCTTGATGCACCAGACGAGCCATTGGTGGGAAAGCAATTTGAATCGATTTTACGTGGCGGCGCTGTTGGCAGCGATCGTCGCCCTGTATTACTTGTTTCTTCACCACCAGCCGATCGTGGGGCATTTCCCCGCACCTCATCTCGCGGAAATTAAACCCGGTGAGACGATTCATTTCAACACCGTGGGCAAATTGCTCGCCAATGCGCTATTGAATGAATATGTGCCGTTCATGACTTTGCTATTCAGCCTGTACACGATCTGCGGTGGCATTCGCATCGAAGGCGACTTGCCGGCCCACTCGCGGACGAATGCGACGTTTATCGCTGTCGGCGGGCTGCTGGCGAGTTTCATCGGCACGACGGGCGCAGCAATGCTGCTGATCCGCCCGCTGCTGGAAACCAACCGCGAGCGCAAACGGGTGGCCCACACCGTCGTATTTTTCATTTTCGTCGTCTGCAATTGTGGCGGATGCTTGTTGCCCATCGGCGATCCTCCGCTGTTCTTGGGATATTTGCAAGGAGTGCCGTTTTTGTGGACGTTGTCGCTGTGGCGCGAATGGCTGTTCGTCAATGGTTCGCTGCTGGCGATTTATTTCACGTGGGACTATTTTTTCCATTATCCACGCGAGGAGCACCGGGAAATTGCTCGCGACGACGCCCGCGTCCACCGGTTGCGCTTCGGCGGACTCAAGCTCAACGGACTGTTGCTGGTGGGCGTGATTCTTGCCGTGGCGCTGCTCGATCCGAGCAAAGCATTTCCAGGGACGAATTGGCATCCGAGGCTGTATTTGCGCGAAGTGGTGCAACTGAGCCTGGTGGGCCTGTCGCTGCTGCTTGGTCAGCCATCGACGCGCCGCGAAAATCGGTTCACGTATGCGGCGATCATCGAAGTCGCGGCATTGTTCTTCGGCATCTTCATCTGCATGCAGCCGGCGCTGCAGATCTTAAATGCGCGGGGCGCATCGTTCGGATTGGACACGCCGGCAGAGTTCTTTTGGGCCAGCGGCACGCTGTCCTCGTTTCTCGATAATGCGCCGACCTATCTCGTCTATTTTGAAACGGCCAATGCCCTGACGCACAAACCGGGACCGGGTGTATTAAACCTACTCAGCGGACATTTCATCGCCGAAAACCTGCTTGCGGCCATCAGCCTGGGGGCCGTGTTCATGGGTTCGATGACTTATATTGGCAACGGGCCGAATTTCATGGTGAAGGCGATTGCTGAATCGTCGGGCGTGAAAATGCCAAGTTTTTTTGGGTACATGGTGTATAGCGTGGCGATTTTATTGCCGCTGCTGGTGTTGATGAATCTGTTGTTTTTCTGATTTTGTAATTGGTCATTTACCGGTTGCCAATCACACTTGATCGACGGCAACTGGCAACTGTCTGCTTTGCGTATGTCCTACGTCCACATCACCAGCGCACGTCAACTTTCTCAATTTTGCGATGCGCTTGCGCAGACCGATGTGATTGGTTTCGATACGGAATTTGTCTCCGAACACACATATCGCTCGCAATTGTGCCTGATTCAGGTTTGCGCGTCCGATCAACTGACCGTGATCGATCCGCTGGCGCAGGGCATCGGCCCACTGACGCGGTTTTGGGAAGTGTTGGCCGCCGCCGGTCACCAGACGGTCGTCCATGCGGGTCGCGAGGAACTGGTCTTTTCGCTCTTGACGATTGGCAAGCGGCCGGCGGAGTTGATGGACATTCAAATTGCCGCCGGATTGGTCGGCGGCGAATATCCCGCAGGCTATGGCGCGTTGCTCAATCGGCTCCTGAATAAGTCCGCGCAGAAAGGCGAAACGCGCACCGATTGGCGCAAACGTCCGTTGAGCCATGCGCAGTTGGAATATGCGCTTGATGACGTGCGCTACTTGATGCCACTGCGCGACAAGTTGCTCGATAAGCTTGGGGCACTTGGCCGACTCGAATGGTTCGAAGCGGAGATGGCTGCTTTTCAAGGCGACGTGGAAGCCAGCCTCACGCGCGAGCGATGGCGGCGCGTTTCGGGTATTTCTGGGTTGTCGCCACGATCGATGGCGATCGTGCGCGAATTGTGCCGTTGGCGAGATGGCGAAGCCGAACGTCGCGATTTGCCGACGCGGTTTGTACTACGCGACGATTTGATCGTTGAACTCGCGAAGCGGCGCAGTGCCGACGTGCAGCAGATCCGCGCCATCCGCGGCATGGAACGCACCGAATTGCAGAGGTCGATGCAAAGAATTGCTGACGCGATCGACTGCGCACTTCAACTGCCCGACGGAGAACTTCCACAAAATGAACGTCGAGAGGTGCCAAATCAAATCAATGTGTTGGGACAGTTTCTATCCACCGCGCTTACCAGTCTGTGCCGCTCGTTGTCGCTGGCTCCCGCGTTGGTTGGCACGCCGGGAGATGTTCGCGACTTGATCGCATACCGTCTCGGTTATGGGGAACGAAAGCCGCCGGCACTGGCCCAAGGTTGGCGCGCCGAAGTCGTCGGCGGACTGATCGATGACTTGCTAGCCGGCAAGCTCAGCATTCGCATCACCGATCCTATGTCGGACCATCCGCTAGTTTTCGAACAGGCGCAACACTAGCTAGTTCAACGACATCGGCAAGCCTGCGAGTGGCCTGCCGATGTCTGACAATATCCTGCGATTCGACTACCGCTTCCATCGCAAGAGGAAAGCCATGCCCAGTCCGGCGGCCAAAAGCATACCAGCAGCCGGTTCAGGAATCGTGTACAACTCGAATGCCAAATCCTTGGAAAATTGCTGAATGCTATCCGGCCCATCCCACGGATAAATATAGTTTTGCGGCGTTCCTAGGCCCTGTTCGAGATTGGGCATATTCGGCATGGAGGGATCGGGGAACACGGTGATCGGACCTTGAACGGCATCATCTTGAAAATGATACACTGGCGACGAGAAGCCCTTGATTGGATCGGTCACCGTGCCGATCGGGCCTTCTCCTGGCATGACGGCTGGAGGCGTGGATGCCAGCGGATCGAAAATGGACCAGTCGCGATTGTGCCACCCCCACTCGATGAATCCGTCGCGCTGGACGTCCACCAGCGCCACAATTTTCAACCAATACACGGTGTCGGGGTGCTGTGGAAAGTATTTGTCGAGGTTAAGCTCGGCATTGTATTCGTATAACGCTTCCAGTGGCCCCATGGTTGGCATCACAGGCGTCGGAATAAGCTTTTCTGTGAACGTGCCAGAGCCAGGAGCCAGCGGACCCAACGTCACGATTTGGTTCAGCAGCGGGACTCCAGGATGGCTGTATGGCAGCGGATTATTCGGCCCCACCGGCACATCGCTTTCAAACGAAATCAAGAATTGCTTGACGCCTTCGCCTTGGTGGTCGTTCATGTACGACCCCCACCAGCGCACATGGACCACCGGCGTTGTGAATTTGTCGGCAAAATCGTCGGCCATGTACGTGCCTTGCCACGGCGCTTGTGGATCGCTGGCGGTCCTGGTCGCCGTACTCAATTCGTCGTGCCCGTAATAGGGCGCGCCGCCGGGGAGGGGGGCTGGAAAGTAGGGCGTGAGGGTGTTGTTTAAGGGTAACTGTTGAAACTTGAGGACTTCATGCGGTAGCGGATCGGCGACCACGCGCTCGGCAAAGATCAAGCCTATAGCCGCGGCTGCCAACGCTACCTGCACTTTGGTTCGAATCGGATTCATGACGGATCTCCTCGAAAGAAAGACAATCTGATCGCTGCAAACAGTGCCCAGGCATAGAGCAATACGACTTGCTCTATGGATGTCGAATGCTGGAAAGGCGCAAAGCCGTCGGAATCGGGCGCTCCGCCCGTCGATATCAAGAATCGGCGGCGGCGTGCCGCAGCTACTGCGCGGCAATCGGCCCTTCTACCACTCGAACGCCTCATCTGTTCTGAAGACAGTCGATTGAACGCCTAGCCGAAACCCATCGGAACTTTAGGCGGCGCTCGAGTTCGACACGACTGCGGCATTAGCCGCTACCGATTTCCATTGACGCGTCGAATGCCCATACGAACCTCACCGACAACACCTGCCCACTGTCGCACAATGCATAAGCGGTCCTCCACCAGTGAAACAATCATAAAATTAATGAGAGCCTTGGAGGAACATAGCGCAGCATACCGCGCTGGTCGGCGTTTGCAACACTTTTATCGGCGGCTTTTTCGGCAAATCCATCCGCCGTTAAAGTCCAGTTGCCCACTTGTAGATTGCGAATTGATCGACGGCATCGACAGCCACCACGGCCGCGATCGTTGGGGGAGTGCTCTAGCCAGCTTTAGGAACACATTCTGGCCGACGCGATGCGGAAATGGTCGTTTCAATTCCGACGGCTTGAAAATGCCAATGCAAAGTCCTCGGGATTGTACGCCACTGGTGTAACCGAATCATTGAACAACCAATCCGCGCTTTCGGCGAGTAAGATACAACAGGGCAAAGAAGTCGTAGAGCGCATGTGCAATGATCGCGCCTGTAATTCCATCGGTAGCCATTGCCAACCAACCAAGATAGACACTCACGGCGAATGCCAACACTGCATATGTCGTTGTCACGGCGTGCAACAGGCCAAAAACGAAGCTGGTAATCGCAATGCCTGCGACACTTCCGAGGAATTCAACCAACAGTGGTTGCAATACGCCACGAAACAGTAGTTCTTCGCCAATCCCTGCCATTGCCGCAATGCCGGCGAGTTGTGCGCTGGTGCAGTCCGCAAACAGTGGTACCAGCAGCTCATCGACGACGTTGTTTAATCGAGCCAGCGGCCCGACCTGGGCGCGACGAATCACCAACAACCCCAGCACCATCGGCACCGTGGCGGCGATGCCAATGCCGACCTGTTTCCAATGCCATTCGATCTGTTGCCAAGGCGGCAAGTCCATGAACAATCCGGCCACGCATGCGGCGACTGCCAACCCGCCTTCAAACAGCAGTACTAATTGAAAAACGCTCAGCCGCGGGCGATGTACCGTACCAGCAGGGTCGGAACTCGGCACGGAATCTAGATTATCCATTCGATGTATACTGCCTCCAGGCCAACGGCCGGCTTGATATTCTTTCCTCCAAGGCGATCCCTTTATGACGAGTGATCTGGCGGGCCAGTTTCCGACACTTTCCCCTCGGTATCCTGTGACTTGAACCCAGAACCCAGTTCCGCCCCCAGTCGTTTGTATGAGCCGGTTTGCCAGCGGACAATGTCGCTTTTGTAAAATGGCGAAAATCGACTTTCACTGGGGCCGCCCGGCAGGTTCGTCCAGGCTTCGTCGGTTCCCAAGTCGGTCACGAAATGATACGACGGCGCAAACGATGTTTGCCGTTTGGCAGTTATCAGTAAATGGCCTTGAAACGGCGTGGCATGGCAGCCGGGCATCGGCAGTTCTCGCGTGTTAAATCCCAAGTATCGGCCGACGCGCTCATTGGCGATAAAGCGATTCACAAAATGGAACGAATTGAATTCGCCCCACGGTTGATCGGGTTCTTTCGCCAGCTTTGCCGCGGCCGTGGCGATCATTTCACCCTTGTCGCGCACCGTCCACCAACGTGAATGCTCTTGCTTCAAGAGGCGATCGATGGCGGTCAACACCATCATGGAAAAGCCAAATCGCGATGATAAATACAACATCCGGCGCCAACCAATGCCGCCGCCCTCCCGATCCGGCGCCTGGCCGAAGATTTCGAGCAGCACGTTGCGATAGAGCTTGGCAAAGAGCGTTGCTTCCATGCTGTCTGGATGGTAACTGCAATCCCACTCCGACAATCGCTTTTTCAGCAGACCTTCCGGCAGTTGCGGTAGAAAGATCGGCAACAACTCGCGGGCCTGCATGCTGATGAAATCGTATTGCAACGCTTGCATATCGCTGACGGTAGCGTGCGGCAACTCCCGCAGTCGCTCGTTGATCCGCCGTTTTCGATAGTCGGGCACCGGCTGGGTGACAAACATCGGCCCACCGGGCGGATTGATGTTCTCATTGGCGGATGCGATGAAGCCTTCCGGTGGATCGTATATGCGAGGTAGTAGGTAGCTGTCGATTCGGCCGCGCCAATGGTTCGCTTCATCCCAAGCGGGAACGGGAACCAGCCCACTGTTGCCCGGATTGCGTTTGGGAAACCAGCCGCCTCCCTGCATACCGATGTGCCCTTCGCGGTCGGCAAACAACCAACATAATGTTGGATGTGGGCACTCGCGGACAACCTCCATGCCGTCTCGCACCGTACGGCAGGCGATCACATCGAGCCAAGTACTCATCGAGCGCGATCCGCCGACGCTGTGACCGATCCAATTGACCGACAGATAGTATCCAGCGCCCGCGCCGCCAGGATCGGTTTCCAGCGTGCCTTGAGGATTCGAGTAGACGCGCAGTGTTTCCGCTTGTTCAGACTTGCGGCGATGAATCACTTCTGGCCGCAACTCAAAATCTCGCCATGCTTGATCGCGGCGATATTGCCAGCCGGTGGCGCCGCCAGGGCGACAATCCTCGATAAAGAAATCGATCGTGTCTCCCTTCATGTAGGTTACGCCCCAGGCCAGATCTCGAGTGCGACCGATGCCGAACAGCGGACAGCCAGGAAGTGTCGCGCCCATGACATACCGATCGTCCCATTTCAGCACAGCTTCATACCAAATCGCTGGCAATCGATTAACTTCCAAATGTGGATCGGACGCCAGCAAGGCACATCCACTGGCGCTTCGCTGCGGTGAAACGACCCAGGCATTGCTGCCGGCCAGCCGCGGCAGATCGGTAAGGAGTTCGATCGCCTCATCGGAAAGTTGGCTGGAGATGCGAACCCGACGCAGCAGCTCAAGATTGACGTTGTCGAGCAGCGGATAAAACAGCTCGCGCAGTCGCGTATGGTCGATGCCGGTCTGAATCAATTCCAGCAGCAGCCGTTCGTTTTGTTGCTGTCCCACGGCCAAGCCGCCATAACTCAGCAAATTGCCGATCAGCAGCACCGCTTGTTGATTCCATGGCGTGGGGTGAAAGCCGGTGGCGAACATCGGCAGCGACCTGCCGGACTCTCGCAGCCCGTCGTTGACACCTTCGCAATAGGCGGTCAAATCGCCAAACGCACCGTCGTCCATTTGTCGCACTTCATCGTCGAGCCTCAAATGCAATCCTGCGCGGCGAAAGAAACGATCGGTTTCAAGGAGTTCCGGCTTATCCGCAATTAACTCCGCTGAGCGCCCGCTCGCCAGCGCTCGGGCAAACACGAGTTGCGTTGGTCGGTCGATGGCGTGCAAATATCCCAGTCCATAGAGGGCCGCGCGCCAGGAACCCGCCGTCACGTGCGGCACGCCATTCTCGTCGCGAAATGCGTCGAGCCGGTGGCGGGAATATTTAAGTGACAGTCGTTGCATGAAATCGAGTTGCACCGGACAAGGTGCGCGGACGTTGGTGAGTGATGAAAATAGACGTGTAACTCGACTGCTTGAGTCGCGTGTTTGGGAGAGACTTGCCTCCCATAGGTTAACTTCGTCGAACGAGCGATGAAATGATGCCGTGCAGGCTGGGTATAACGATTATTTCGGCCGCACATCGCGCTGTGCCAATGGTCCGGATCACGGTTTCACCGCGGCGACGATTTCGAGTACGTCTCGCTCCGAAGTCGCCTCCAAAAGTTGCGCTCGCATCGACTCATTTTGGGCAATCCGGGCCAGTTGCGCTAGCAGTGACAGGTGGACGTCGAGATGCTCCTCGGACGTCACGAGCAAAAACACCAATCGCACCGGCGCGGTGCAATTGATTGAAAACGGCACGCCCAATGGCGAACGGCCAAAGGCGACTACGGGCGCTGTCAAATGGGGGCAGCGAGTGTGCGGAAATGCCACGCCGCAGCCCAGGTCGCTTGAAATTTCCAATTCGCGGGCAATGGCCAATTCTGCCACCATTGAATCCGGAGGCAGGCGATTCGCCGGAATTGCCGCCGCAAGCTCCTTAATCACTTCTTCGCGCGTCGCGCCGGACAAGTCGAGCAGTACGCCGCCTGCATCCAACGCTTCTCGGAGCGACACCAACGCCTGATGGGGATACTCGTCTTCAATCCGCCCGACGACCTGCTCGAGAATATCCTCCAGCGTCACCATACCGACCGGAATGCCTGAATCTTCAACGAGCCGAATGGTCGCGCCCTCCTGCTGCATGTCGAGCAGGGTCGATTCGACGTCGTCGTTGGGCGCAACGGGTCGCATCGCGCGCACCAATCGCGTCCATTCTTCAGCCGAGTCGGCATCCGCAATCAGATCTTTCGTCAACAAGTAGCCGAGAACGCGCCCCGTGTGCGGATCGACGACCGGCCAGCGCGAAAAACGATGCTGAGCAATTTGGTGCATCACCTCGGCACGACTGACGATCGTCGTCAATCGGCGCACGCGCGACCAGGGGACCATGATGCTGCGAACCCGCTGCGAGCGGATGCTCGACATGTTTTCGAGGATCAACTGCAATCGCAGATCGCGCAGCTTGCGTTCGACGTCGTCGCGGGTTGCACCGCTGTCGGACATCACCAGCCGTGCGAGCGCAATGGCGGCTTCGGCTTCTTCAAACACCGCCGCCGTTGCCCCCGCTTTTTCCAGATCGCCGCGCTCTCGCAGGTAATGTGCGCGGACGAAAACTTTGACTTTCGAGTTAAGATTTCGCGCAGCGGTGACCACCGCCACGCGCGCTGCCGAGTGTGGCATTGTCAGCACCAAATGTGACGCTTTTACGACCCCCGCTTGCTCCAAGACCGCCTCGTGCGTGGCGTCGCCAAACACGGCCAACTGCCCCTGCGACGTTAACTCGGAAATCGTATCCATGTTCGTCTCGATCACCACGGTGGCCAGGCCCGCGTCGCTAAGCAATCGATGTACCGAACGCCCCACAGGCCCAAATCCCACGACAATGGCAAGTTGCTGCACTTGGTCGCGATGCCGTTCGATCTTGGTTTCGAAGTCTTGATTGAATTTACGTGTCCGGCGTTCCGCGCGGCCGTTCAGCAGCGCCCACCATCGCGGCCGTCGACGTACGAACGCCTCCATCGACGGCAGCGCGCGAAATAACATTGGATTGAGCGTGATGGAAATAATCGCCGCCGCGACAATTACATTGTGACCCTCAGGCCGCATCAAGCCATGATTCCTCGCCAGATCGGACAAGATGAACGAAAACTCGCCAATCTGCGCCAGGCCAATCGCCACCGTCAGCGCCGTATGCGCAGAGCGACCCAGCAGCGCCACAATCAACAGCGCCGCAAGTGGTTTGACGAGCAGGATAATTCCCAAGGCGGCGGCAATTAGGAGTGGTTCTTGCCAAACAAACGCTGGATTAAACAGCATCCCGACCGAAACGAAAAATAGCACGGCAAAAGCGTCTCGCATCGGCAGCGCGTCGGCGCCGACCTGCGCGCTGACGGGCGATTGAGCCACGACCATGCCTGCCAAAAACGCCCCCAGCGCCATGGAAGCGCCGAAAAGCCGATAGGAGGCGGCGGCCATTGCGACCGAGAAAACGAGCACCGTCAGCGTGAACAGCTCGCGCGATCGCAGCCGCGCAACTTGCACCAGCACCCAGGGTATAACGCGCGCTCCCACGACCAACAAAATGACCACCAGCACGCCAAGTTTTGCCAGTGCAATCGCCAACTGCGATCCCAAACCCAGCGTCGGTGTATCCACCGCCGTCGTCCCGTTTCCGCCCAGCACCGGAATCAACACCAGCACGACGACCGTGAAAATATCTTCGACGAGCAGCCAGCCGACCGCGATGTGCCCCGCCGACGAGTTCAGCGCGTCGGCGTCCATTAGTACGCGCATCAGCACGACCGTGCTGGCGACCGACATTGCCATGCCGATCACCGCTCCGGTCGTCCAGGACATGCCGAACGCGTGAAACATGCACATGCTCGCGACCGTTGCGACCAAGCTCTGTCCGATCGCCCCAGGAATTGCCACTGACTTGACCGCCAGCAAATCGTTCAGGTGAAAATGTAGCCCGACTCCGAACATCAACAAAATGACGCCGACTTCGGCCAACTGTTGAGCGATGTTTACGTCGCCGGCCAATCCGGGCGTATAGGGCCCGATCGCCACGCCTGCGAGCAAATAGCCAACGATCGGGGATAAGCCGAAACGCTGCGTCAACAAGCCCAAGAGCCAAGCCGCGGTAAAGCCCAGCGCGATCGTCGTGATGAGTGGCAGTTCGTGGTCCATCGAGTGCGCTAGTCGCGTTGCATGCGGGTGACGGTTTTTTACCTAGGAACCCCGATTGCCGGGCACGGAAAATCGCATGATAGCGGGCATTGTCGCTGTGCAGCAGGGCTAAATTTTTCGTCGCCACGGAACCTTGTCAACGATGAGCCCATCAACGGTGGTTGTAAGATGGCTCCCGCAGAAGCCAAGCACCTGTTGGCGCAACTCAAGCGGAGCTTGCGATGAACTACGACATCGGACCCTACGATCCTTACCCGTGTGGTAGCGGAGCGAAGTGCAAGTTCTGCTGTTGGGCAAAGATCGAAGCCTAGGGGCACGACAAATTCCCGGTTGGCACGGTCGCCTTCTACGATCCCGACGACAAGAATACGACCAAGATCGCCGCTCGCGTAATCGCGCGCGGCGGAGCTGCGGCGACGCTGCGGAGGTGGCCCGGAGAAAACGCCGATCGCGACAAGCATTGGCAGGGCGAAATCAAGCAGTTCTTTGCCAGCCAGGGCGTCAAAATGGCTGCCCAGATGGGCGGCAATCTTGATTGTCCCCACGAGGAAGGCGTTGATTTCTCAGCCGGCCACGAATGCCCGCTCTGCCCATTTTGGCAAGGAAAACAAAGGATCGGACGGCGGGATGCATGGTTGGGTGAATTATTCCGACCGGCGAATTCGTGGAAAGTTGCGGACCGCGATTTGGATTTCGACGACGAGGACTGCAATCGGCGTGCCGCCCACGGCGATGCCAAGATGCAGCGTATGGAAGTGATCTTGGGCGACCAAGAGCGAACATGAGAACAGGCGTTCATCGCGTTGCGCGATCACCTCAAGGTCAATCTACAATTTCCCTGCGAAGTAACCGGCGCCTACGAATTCCGCTGGGAAGAATTGTACCTCGTCGGGGCAACGGATTGAGAAGAATATGAGGAACTAAAAAAAGCGAAGCCTTCATTTGAAGACCGCTACGAACTACGCGACATCCATCATGAAGACTTTTCAGACTGGGTGATGTACAACGGCGACATTGCCGCACGGGTCCGCCAAATTTCCGACGGTAAAGAATTTCGTTCTCGGGCTGTCGCAGCTTGAAGCCCTTGACGAGCATGCGGCAAATGCCCAATTGCTGGACGATTACTCCATATTTTCCACGGATAGTCGATGAGGAGACTGGCTTTATTTCAAATCCACCGTCCAGTACGCATTATCGACAAATGTCTTCCAGCTTTCGTACTTGGGATTGTCGAGTTTGACCGACAACAGCGGGCTGCGCTTTGGCTTCGCCGGATGGCGGATGAGCTTCATGTGGGCTTCACTGGGCGTACGACCCCCTTTACGCACGTTGCAGGCCACGCATGCGCAGACGACGTTTTCCCAGCTTGTCTCGCCGCCGCGGCTGCGCGGAACAACGTGATCAAGGCTCAATTCGCTGGTGGGAAACGACCTACCACAGTATTGGCAGTGATTACCGTCGCGAGCGAACAGATTGCGGCGGTTGAAGCGAATGCTTTGCCGAGGGACGCGATCGTAGGAGAACAAGCGAATGACGCGCGGCGCTTGCAATTCAAAATTGACGCCGCGAATCCAGTCGTCGTGCTGCTGCTTAAAACTTGCGCGCAGAGCGCTGATTTCGCGCCACGATTCAAAATTATAGTTGGCGTATTGGCCCTCCTCAAAGTGAATGACCTCGGCCAATTCGCGAAACAACAAGCCGAGCGCCCGTCGCACGTTGACCACATGCACGGCCATGTAGTACCGATTCAGCACCAACACGCTCGAGCTTAAAGCGCTCGTCGCCGCCGCTCTCATTCAATGGCCTCCGGAGCGTTACGAGTCTACGATGCCAGCGCGGCAAGGTGGCTTCGGATTGGCACAATTTAGCGCTTGGCCCCATCCTGGGTGCAAGCGCCCGGTCGCCGATCTTCGCCGACCCGCTTCGCCAAGATTATTATCCGTACGCTTCAATTGTAACCCGGACGAGGAAAATAAGCTATATGGCCGCCGGCGGACACACGATGCAGCAATCGGCCATCGATGCCCGGATGCTGCGTCAAAAAATGTATGGTTGCAGGCGAACCACTCTTCCGAAGAGCAAGCAGGCCGACCAGGCGATGATTGGAGGGCCAGGGGAGACCGCTCAAGCGAGCACCTCTTGCCGATAGTTTTCCGTTGCGTTTTTGGTGGCGGGATAGAATCCGGGCGCAACCATCGTTACGCAACAATGTCAAGAGTGTCTACCAACTTTTTCAGTCGATTTAAAAAATGCACCAAGAAAATCGCCGTTCGACTTGCAATCGTCTTTGTCGTGGCAGTAGGATGAATCGCAGTGGATTATATCATGCGTCGAGGAAAGCCGACGCGTTCAACAACACATCGTGGGGACGTGCAATGATTCAGTATTCATGCGATCTTTGCAGTCGGCCGATCGATTCGGAAGACGACATACGGTATGTCGTCAAGATTGAAGTTTACGCCGCGCTCGATGGTCAGTCGGAAGTGCTCGACGACGAGCGTGATGGGTTGGAGCAACTGCAAGAAATGCTGCAGCGCATGGACGAGGGCCAGTGCGTGACCGACGAGGATGTCTATCAGCAATTGCGGTTCGACCTCTGTCCCGAATGTCGCAAGAAGTTCGTGAAGCACCCGCTAGGTCGCGCCACGAAGCAGTTCGACTTCAGCCAGAATTAGCCGGCGGCAGGCACTCGGCTGCGGGCGGTAAGCTTGATGCTACATCCGCCATCCGATCCATGTCTCGCGCAAACTCGCTCATGGTGCGCACGCTTCGCCATCGTTCGAACGCATGGTCGCAAGCGGCGGTGATTGTCGCTCTGCTGCTGATTGTCCTTTGGCGATGGCAAGCTGGTTTCAATCCAGTTGCTCCTCCAGCGCGCGAGCAGCAAGAAATACTACCGGAGGGATTCTATGCAGTCGATCATGTTGTCGACGGCGACACGGTGAAGCTGACCAATGGCCAGCGAGTTCGGCTGTTGGGAGTCGATACTCCAGAGAGCGTCAAACCCGACACGCCGGTCGAGCCATGGGGGCCAGAGGCCAGCGCTTTCACGAAGCGTTTTCTCGCGAGTGGTCAGGCACGCTTGGAATTCGACCGCGAAAAGCACGACGATTACGGCCGCTTGCTGGCCTATGTGTACGCAATTAATCCGGCCACTGGTCGCGAGGAACTGCTCAATGAAGAACTGCTGCGCGCTGGCATGGGACACGCCTTGCTGCGACATCCCTATTCCGCAGCCATGAAGCGACGCTTTCGCGAAGCGCAGCAATCGGCCCGAGACGCGAAACGAGGAATTTGGTCTGGCGGCAGGTGAGTTCACGACGGGAAAAAGGGAACGATCGGCGCGTGTCGAGAACTTTCTGGACCGACGAACTTGACAATTCCGATCAACTGGCGATTCATCGCCCGATGGAAAGCTCGGTCATGGATCATTCGATTGTCGCTCGCCATTCGACCTTCGGCAATTCTGCCGCGTATTCAACGTGTTGCCCGTGCCACGGTGGTGAAATCTCGCTTCCTTGTTCCCTGCCGCCGCGCCGGCTAAACTACGAGTTTTCCCACATTTCCCTGAAGCATTCCGATGAGTTCAACGCTAAAAATTGCTACCATTCCAGGCGACGGCACTGGCCCGGAAGTGACCACCGAAGCCGTCAAAGTCCTCGGGGCCGTTTCGAAGCTCGAAAACTTCAAATTTGACATCACCCCATTCGATTGGGGCGGCGAGCGCTATCTCAAGACCAAAGAAACGCTCCCGCCAGGGGGCGCTGACCAATTACGCAAGTTCGACGCCGTCTTCCTCGGCGCGGTCGGACATCCCGACGTCCCTCCCGGCGTGCTCGAAAAGGGCCTGCTGCTGCAACTACGGTTCGAACTCGACCAATACATCAACCTGCGCCCCGTCCAGCTATTCCCTGGCGTCGAAACGCCGCTGGCGGGCAAAGGCCCGAAGGACATCGACTTCGTGGTCGTTCGCGAAAACACCGAAGATCTCTACTGCGGCGTCGGCGGCTTCCTCAAAAAGAATACACCTGAAGAGGTTGCCATGCAGTCGGCCGTTTATACGCGCAAGGGCTGCGAACGGTGCATTCGCTGGGCGTTTGAGTTCACCCGCAAGCGAAATAATCCCAAGGGCAAAATGTTGACGCTGGTCGCCAAGACCAACGTGCTGACGTTCGGCCACGACCTCTGGTGGCGCACCTTCCAAGACGTTGCCAAGCAATACCCCGACGTGAAAGCCGATTACAACCACGTCGACGCCTGCTGCATGTGGATGGTGAAGACGCCGGAATACTACGACGTGATCGTCACTACCAATATGTTCGGCGACATCATCACCGACCTGGGCGCGATGATTCAGGGCGGCCTCGGCGTCGCGGCCGGCGGCAACATCAACCCCGACCACGGCGGCGTAAGCATGTACGAGCCGATGGGAGGCAGCGCTCCTAAATATACCGGTCAAGGAGTCATCAACCCGATCGCCGCCATCGGCGCGATGGCGATGCTGCTCGAACACAGCGGCCAACCCGCCGCAGCGGCCCGCATCATGAGAGCTGTCAAGCAAATAACCGGCACGAAGATGAAAAGCCAAGCGGCAGGGAAGATGGGATATAGCACATCGCAGGTGGGTGAATTGGTATGCGAGGCGTTAACGACTTGATGATCTGATTGTGCCGGAGGCGCGCATGATGGGGGCTTCATGGAGCTTCGCATCTGTGAAGTTCCCGGTACCGAAGAACCATACATTGACAATCGCGCGGTGATCGAGGAAGCGCTGCGCCTGGATTTACCCCATCTGGACGAAGAAACAATGAGCAAGCAGGGAACCCTTTCCGCGATCGAGCCAACCGCACAATCATCGGTCGGTAGAATCAACATGCACAGCCGCTTTCTGCAGCGGCTCTCATTTCGACTTGCCGCTGGCCACTTTGGGTTGTTTCGCCACGGGTTTTGCCGCCGGACGGCGGGTCGGCTTCTTGGCTCCTTCGAGCGGATCAGTCAGTTCGATTTGCAGCAGTTTGAGGTAGCCTGCGCCAGGCTCGATGTAGTCGCAGCTAAATTTTTTCACTGCATCGCTGCGTTTGGCCAGCGTGAAGTCTGAGAGCGACACGCGAATCTCAGGCGCTTCGGCGAGGTGGACGCGAATCGCGCGACCGGCCGCAGAAATCAGCAGTTCGCCATCTTTCACGAGCTTGAGCGTGCCGACGATCATCGTGGGCGTGACGATGTTTTCAGGCGCTTTCCCATGAGCATTGGGGTCTGCTGTCTGAGTGTTTTCCGCATTGGGTTTTTCCGTGGCCGGCTTCTTGGTCTTCGCTGCTTCATCTTGGGGAGGGAGCGTTTCTGGGAAAATGCCGAGGGTTACATTGGCCATCGTCGGCGAAACGATTTCCAATTGCTTGATCGGCTCGGCCGACTTGTGTTTCTTGTCGAATTCGCCGTACAAGCGCACGATTTGCCCCGAGGCCAGGTAGCTCGGTTCGGCTCGACCGATGACTTCGATGACGCAGCCCGGTTGAGGACGAAGCACCCACACTTTGTTGTCGGATACCACGGAAATGCTATCTTCTGCAACGGCGCTAACGATGCCTTTGTCGGTATGGCTGTGGAGCCTTGGTCGCTGCGGCTGGCGCGGGATGAATTGAACGAACTGGAGAGGCGAACGTGGTTGATTTGCAGCTTCGTGGCCATCGGCAATCAGACAAGCTTCCCAGCAACCGATTGCCACCACAGAAAACAATCCCCGGATGAAGTGCTGCATCATGGGTCGTCCTCACGTGAAAAGTGGTGATCGCTGCCGTCGAGACAATAGCGTCAATTTAGCCGCGGATGGAGGTTGGCGTCAAATCGGCTTATTTCGACCAGGCCAATGCGGCTCGGGTAACTCTGTGGCTACCTCACAGTTGGCATTTTCCCGCTTACTTTCAGGATCGTAATGAGAGAGAAACCACGCTAAATGATTGACAATCGCACAGCACCGCCCCATCCTGCGGGGTGCGATTTACTGCCATTGCGAGCGAATACTCGTTACCCAAGTCAACGGGAGCCAACCATCATGGCACCATCATGTTCTCTATTCTGCCCGTTCGATGGCCGCCATCCGCGATCCCTCCATTACCACGCCTTCGTAGCAGTGTTGCTAGCGGTGTTCGTCGCCGCGCCCCGTGCCGACGCAGTCACTCTGACCTGGACTACCTTTGGCAACGGCAGCTTCAATGACCAGAACAATTGGTTCCCGACGAAAGTGCCGGATGCCAACGATTTCGTTAGTTTCGAGGTTGGCGTCGGCAGCCCGTACACGGTTACCTTTCCCGGCAATCCGCTGGATATCGGCGGCGGCGTCGCCGGCGCGATTGCGAGCTATTCCACCGCCTATTTACGCGTCCGCGACAGCGCAGTTGCATTTTCCGTCTCGACTCAGGCAAACCGCGGCGCGTCGACCTACACGGTGGCCAGCTCCACTCAAACCGAGGCCAACCGCGCCATCATCGTCGGCGTTGGCGCCGGCGACAATGCGGCGCTCAGCGTGATCCACAATAGCTTTGCCGGCGGCGGCTTGACGAGCTTCAGCGCGGCCACCGCCACGCTGGGAGACGTCGCCAGCAGTGCCGGTACGCTGAACATGAATTTCGGCGCATTCAATATTACGGGTTCTGATTTTACACAAACGCAACTGATTGTTGGAAACGGTGGAGTTGGAACTTTGAACGTCAACATCGGCGCCGATGTCAATGTCACCGGCTTCAACAGCACAGTTTCCTTGGGGCACCATGCCTCGGGAGTTGGTAATGTGACCATCAACGGCGCTGGCTCGACCTGGACCAACAGCGATCAACTCTGGATCGGAGAAAACGGAACCGGCACGCTAACCCTTCAAAACGGCGGCACTCTAATGACCAGCAGTGCAGCAGGCGATTCCAATATCATCGGCGTGTTCGGTGGGTCCAACGGCGCCGTCACGATCGGCGCCGGTTCGGCATGGACGAGCACCAATGGAATTAGAGTCGGCAATTCAGGAGATGGCTCGATATTGGTCACCGGCGGCGGCAGCTTGAGTAGCACCGGCGCAGGGCTGGGCGAAGGCTCTACGTCGAGCGGTACGGTCACTGTGACCGGCGCAGGGTCGACGTGGTCGAGCAGTGGCACGATCATCGTGGGCAGCACCGGACTGGGCGCGATGTCGATTCAAAGCGGTGGCAGCGTCACCACGGGGGGCGCATTGATTCGCGGACTCAACTCAGGCTCGGGGCAAGTGTTGGTCGCCGGCGCTGGTTCGAGTCTATCGGTAACGACCAGCCCGCTGACGATCGGCTTGCCCGAAGCTGGTTTTATCACAGGATCAACGTCACTCACGATCCATCCGGGCGCAAGCGTTGATGTCGCGCACGAGATCGAACTGAACACCAATGGTCAGTTGAATCTTCAGGGAGGCACGCTGAGCGCGGATTCCATCGGTTCTCCGCTCGTTCTATCGCAACAGATTCAAGGCACTTTTCAGTGGACCTCTGGCACGCTGCATGTCGGCACGTTTCACGGCAGCCTCACGAATCAGGGTGGAATCCTGGCCCCAGGCCACTCGGCAGGTCGAACGACGATCGACGGCAACTATACTCAGCAGGCTGCCGGAGCCTTGGAGATCGAAATTGGCGGCACAACGCCGGAAACGCAGCACGATTTGGTTTATCTCGAAGGTTCCGCCAGTCTGAGTGGGCAGTTGCATTTGGCACTGATCAACAGCTTCGCGCCAATGCCTGCGCAAACTTTCACCATCATGGAAACGGTCGGCGGAATTTCAGGGGCGTTTAGCAATGCCGCGAACGGTCAACGGCTCGGCATGAGCGGCGGCGGATCATTCCTGGTTCAATACGGTGCGGGAAGCGCTTTCGACCCCAACAACATCGTTCTTTCTGGTTTCGCCGGCCCCGGCGACTTCGACGCGGATGGCGACGTGGATGGGGCGGACTTCGTCGCCTGGCAAACGCACTTTCCGACGGCGAGCGGCGCAACGTTGGCGGGCGGCGACGCCGATGGCGACGGCGACGTGGATGGATCCGATTTCGTCGTGTGGCAAACGCATTTTCCAACGCCACCAAGCCCAGCCAACGCGCCGGTGCCTGAACCGCAGGCGCTGCTGATCGCCGCAATGAGCGCGATCGGCGCATGGAGGCTTCGCCGACGAAAAGATACCCTGTCCAGTCCAGAGTAGCGCATTTCCGAGCCGCGTCCGCCAGGAAGCGGGGTCGGATCAGCCGCTGTTGAGAAACTCATTGCCGTTCGAGATCGGCTGGCTTTACACCAGGCTTAAAACCATCGAGCTTGAAAGGGCGGGCCTCGTAGCGACCAACGAGATCGGCGTTCGATGTCGGCGGAATTTGGCTTTCTTTGCCGAGGCACCAATAGCACGCGTTGACGAGCATTCGCCGATAGGCTTCGTTTTCGAAATCTTGCCCCGAGGCCATCGTGCTGGTGAAAGTACGAGCGGGCTTGCCGGCCGCGCCCGTGTACGTTTTTGTCCACGCAATCGGCATCATGGGGTTGTTCTTCGCGCCGGCGATTGGCTGGTCGTCGGGCTTCATCCCTTCTAGCACTGCGCCCAGTAGCAGAGGATCGCAACGATCAGGCAGCGGCAAGCGAACCGTGTAG
>JADZDJ010000210.1 GCA_020851115.1 Pirellulales bacterium | reverse complement strand
TTGCCTCATCCTAGAAGGCATGTGGCGCTCAAAGGACGTGGGAAATACGCCGGGCGTGTAGCTCAGTTGGTTAGAGCGCTTGCTTGACATGCAAGAGGTCACAGATTCGAGTTCTGTCACGCCCACTTGTTATAACCCTATGCCGAATCGAGATTTAGATTACCAGCCGACGTTCGGCTGTGAGGCTTTCCCCCGGAGCGCAAAACCGTACATACGGCTTTGCGAATCCACAAGATATGGGAGCGTCTCACCATGCCGAAACTTATTCGCACCGTCCCCACGTACCAAAAGCATCGCGCCAGCGGTCAAGCCGTCGTCAGTCTGAACGGCCGCGACTTCTACCTCGGCCCGCATGGCACCAAGGCCAGCCGGATCGAATACGACCGCCTGATCGGCGAGTGGCTCCGGCAAGGGCGGCAGATTCAACCAGACTCCGAAGCCCACGGCCTAACCGTGGTGGAGTTGCTGGCCGCGTATCTTCACTTTGCCAATCGGTACTACCGCACCGGCAATCGCCCCACGACCGAAATTCACGCGATCCGCTCCGCCATGCGCGGCGTGAAACTTCTCTACGGCCGCAAGCCGTGCTCCGAGTTCGGCCCGATCGCGCTGCAGGCCGTCATGCAGCGGATGTCCGATGACGGCCTGGCCCGCACTACGATCAATCAGCACTCCAGCCGCATTAAGCGGATGTTTCGTTGGGGAGTGTCCCAAGAGTTGATTCCCGCGCCCGTCTATCAGGCGCTGGCCAGTGTCAACGGGCTTCGCAAGGGGCGAAGCGAAGCGAGGGAAACGAACCCCGTGCTCCCGGTCGATGATATCACGATCGACGCCACGTTGCCCCACTTGCCCGACGTGATTGCCGATATGATCCGACTACAGCGGCTAACCGGAATGAGGCCGGCTGAACTATGTCAGTTGCGGCCGATCGACTTGCACCGCTCCGCCGACGTTTGGATTTACAAGCCGAGCAAACACAAGACGGCCCATCAAGGAAAAGAGCGGGTCGTCTTTATCGGTCCCCAAGCGCAGGACATTTTGCTCCGCTATCTGGCCCGCGATCCGCAGGCCCATTGCTTCCGCCCGTGCGACTCGGAAGCCAAGCGGCGGGCGGCAGTGCATGCGGCCCGTAAGACTCCGCTATCGTGCGGCACGAAGCCCGGCCAGCGGCGGAAGGCCCGGCCCAAGCGCGCCCCCGGCGACTGCTACAGCGTGGCCAGTTATCGCCGGGCGATTGCCCGTGCTTGCGACGTGGCGTTTCCCCATCCTGAGTTATTGGCGCTAAAGGATTCGCAGTTGTCCGATAAGCAACGTGCCGAGCTGCGCCAGTGGCAGGACGATCATCGGTGGGCACCAAACCAATTGAGGCACACCGCAGCTACGGACATTCGCCGGCAGTTCGGATTGGAAGCCGCGCAAATTACCCTTGGACATTCGCAGGCCAATACCACGCAAATTTACGCCGAGCGCGATATGCAAAAGGGTATCGAGGTTGCGCGGCGGATCGGTTAGATTCTAATTTGCCGGACGCGCGGAGTAATTGCCCGCGCAGGATCGGCCGGCCGCTTGTGGCTCGCACCTACGCCACGGCGGCCGGTTGATCGACCGGCGGAAAGTAGGTGCAGGAATGACAGACAATGGAAAAGCCAAGCAGCCCACGTTCATTGACGGCGACTGGGAATCCAACGGTATGTTCCGTTGGTACATTGGCCCGCCAGAGAAGCTACCGAAGCGGTCTAAGGCGGACGATCAACAGCACTTTGCCAAACTGAAAACCTATCTCAATCAGCCCTGGCCGGCGCGGCTGGCGGAATGGCGTGAATGGCTGACGGATATGATCTCGCCGTGGTGGGAAGGCCCGTTAGATGATGATTTTTTCTTTCAGGAGGAAAAGGAAGGCTCGCTCGGCTGGGGCCATCAGCGAGTCAAAGGTGGTCGCTGGTATTGGAGACGCAAACTCGACTGCGAAATTGTGATTGCCAACGCGAGCACCGGCAATGGTTTCTACCGGATGATTGATGGCGCGCCCACGGGTGGATACATCCGCGATGCAATTTCCGCTCTGTCTCTCATCGACCTACTGGAAACGAAACTTGCCGACGGTAGCAACCTGGATTCCATCGTCCGCCTGGCGATTGAGGTGGGGCAGGATATTGAGCAAGTGGCAAACCAAGCGACCTACGCTCCGATTGTTCTGGTCGGCCGACGGGTCATCGTGGATCGGCCCAAGGCGATGCAAAAGGGGCGGGCAAAAGCCAATAAGCAAAAGAGTTGCGAGAAACGCAAGGAGGCGGAACAGGCAATAGAGCGGGCCAAGCACATGTTCCCCACGGCTGCCGCCGACAACAAAATCTCTTTTCTCAAATCGAAGGCTGCCGAATCTCTCGGCATTAATCTCGGCACGCTCAACCGCCGGCTCCGCAAGGAAAAATAGTTTGCTTCATGTTGGCGCGCCTATTGCAATAGGCGCGCGTTTCGTTCGCTACAGTGCCTTGTAGTACGTTTCACCTGCTACTACGAGGTCACTATGGTATCCCTTCCTGTCGCCACGGCGAATGATCGTGTTTCTTTGCCGGCGCTCGCCCGCGAACAAGGCGTCTCTCCCGTAAGCACCTGGCGCTGGGCGCTCCGCGGCTGTGCCGGAATCGTGCTCCCCACTTTTTGCATTGGGCACAAGCGGTACACCACACGCGCCGCGTTCGCGGATTGGGTGGCGCAGGTGACGGTCGCGCGCAACGGCGAAATTGGCGGTCGTGCTCCCGCGCAACGGGAATCCGCAATCGAGCGCGCCGAACGTGAAACGGCGAGGTTGGGCGTATAGCTATTTGCCACTATGCCCGGCGGGCAAAAAAAAGCCCGCACCCCGGCAAGGGTAACGGGCCAAAAATGAAAGAAGCAAGATGAATTTTACAACATACAGCGTGAACATGCCAACCGGCCTGGTTCCAATTCTCTGCCCACCGCGTGAACCGGTCAATGAAGAGCGAGCCGCGCTCGAAATCGCGCTGCTGCGCCGGCGGCAATTGCGGCGCGCCGACGTGCGCGAAAAGTTGGCCGAGTATGCCAAACGGCGGGGGGGCGGCAATGATAGATGACGTTTTGTCTCGGCTTGCGTGCGTGCAAAAAACGGGTAAGAAGCAATGGCAAGCCTGCTGCCCCGCCCACGAAGATAATCGGGCGTCGCTGTCCGTTGCGTGCCTGAATGGCGATGGCAAGATCGGCGTACATTGCCACGCGGGTTGCGCCACGGCGGACGTGCTGGGGGCTATCGGCTTGAAGATGGCGGACCTTATGCCTTCGCCCAGCAAGCGCAACGGAACAAACAACCACCGACCAAAAATAGTTGCCACCTACGATTACCGTTCGCAAGTTGGCGAGTTGCTATTTCAGGTAGTACGTTTCGATCCGAAAGATTTTCGGCAACGCAAACCGAAGCCGGGCGGCGGGTGGGACTGGTCGGTCAAGGGCGTTCGCGTTGTACCCTATCGCTTACCTGAACTAGCGGCTGCCGACGCGGCGGCGGCTGTGCTTGTGCTCGAGGGCGAAAAGGACGTTGATTACCTGCATTCGTTCGGCCTCGTTGCGACCTGCAACGCGGGCGGCGCGGGCAAGTGGCGGCGTGAACACGCGGAGTATTTATGCGGCAAAAACGTGGTGATTTTGCCCGACAACGACCTGCCCGGCAGGCAGCACGCGGAACAAGTGGCGAGTTCCCTGGTCGGAATTGCGGCATCCTTGAAAATAGTGAGTCTGCCCGGCTTGCCGGAAAAGGGCGACGTTTCGGATTGGCTGGACAACGGCGGAACTGACGTAGAACTGCTGCGACTGGTCGAGGCGGAGGACCAATGGACGCCATCCCGCAAAACAGACAACGGCCACAATCCAACCCACGATTCCATCGAGCCACGCCGAACAACCGACGTAGGAAACGCCGAACGATTCGCGGCGCAGCATGGGGCGGACGTTCGCTACTGCCACGCCTGGCGTAAGTGGCTGGTGTGGGATGGTCGGCGGTGGGGCATCGACCAATCCGGCGAGATCATGCGGCGGGCCAAGCAAACGGCGCGAAGTATCTACGTTGAGGCTTCCCAGGCTACCGACAGGCACGAACGCGAAGCACTCGCCAAGTGGGCGGCAGCCAGTGAACGGCGGGAACGGTTAGCTGCGATGGCGGCGCTTGCGGAAAGCGAACAACCAGTGCCTGTTGCCGTCGAATCATTGGACGCTGAGCCGTGGTTGCTTAATTGCCAAAACGGCACGCTGAACCTGCGCACGGGTGAACTACTCCCGCACCGCCAAAAACACTATCTCACGAAAATCTGCCCGGTCGAATATCCGGCGGGTTGCGATTCCGACCCGAAACTATGGCTTGGTTTTCTCGACCGCATTTTCGCAGGCAATAAAGAGTTGATTGAGTTCCTGCGGCGGCTGGTCGGTATGGCGCTTGTGGGTGAAGTAGTTGAAAACATTCTGCCTATTTTCTATGGTTCGGGCGCGAACGGAAAATCGGTTTTCATTGAAACAGTTTGCGGTATGTTTGGCAGCGATTACGCAATCTCGGCAACGACCAGTTTGCTTATGGTTGACCAGCAATCCCGCCACCCGACTGAAAAGACCGACCTTTTCGGGCGGCGGTTGGTTGCGACGATTGAAACCGGCGACGGTGGGCGGCTAAGCGAAGAAACCGTTAAGCAATTAACATCCCGCGAGGCGATTCGAGCTCGGCGAATGCGCGAAGATTTCTGGGAGTTCAAGCCATCGCACACAATCCTTGTGGCAACGAATCATAAGCCGACGGTTCGAGGCACCGATTACGGCATTTGGCGGAGATTGCGGCTTGTTCCGTTCGCCGTAACGATTCCCGAAAACGAACGAGACCCGGAACTAGCCCACAAACTTCGAAATGAGTGGCCATCCATACTGCGGTGGGCGGTAGGCGGTTGTCTCGAATGGCAACGGCACGGCTTGCAAGCCCCTGACGTTGTGGTCGAGGCAACGGACAACTACCGCGCCGAGTCGGACGTGCTAGGCGAGTTTCTAGAGGAGCGTTGCGTTATCGGCGACCAGTTCACGGCGGCGGCTGGCGACATGTACCACGCCTACACCCAATGGTGCGAGGCCCGTGGCGAGTTCAAGCAAACCCAAACCAAGTTTGGGGCACGGCTTGCGGAGCGTGGATTCACAAAGCGGCGTGGGGCGGACGGGCGGAAGGTATATCTCGGCGTTGGGTTACTTCCCTGAACAGCCTGAACAGTCTGAACAGTTTTTTCCAGTTAAACGCTACACGAGGGAGTAATAGGAGATTATCGAAAAAAACTGTTCAGACTGTTCGGTTCCCGGGAAATATGCATATCAACTGTTCAGTGAACCGACGGCAACGCTACCCCACAAGCCACCCCTGAACCCCCGAATAGGTGGATAGAAGAACACAATGGACAAACGAACCAAACCAAAACCGACCCAGCCCGGCGAACCCCGGCTAGCCGACTACGGCGGGCAGTACCGCCCCGCCATTGGCGAATCGACGCGAGATAAGACCGACCGCGAAACCAACCTGGAAGCTTTTCGAGGCTTCGAGGCCGAACGACGTGAACTGGCCGGGCAGCCTGAGGGTAGCCCGTGGTGAACCGATGGACCCCAAAGCAAATACACCTATCCAAGATTTCACAATGCCCATCGGTACCTCACGACTAACACTCTGGGTGAATGCCAGAACACGACCAAGAACCAATGGCAGCGATGGCAAACTGGGCAATTTAACGAAGTTTGCCGCAAATACATGAACGCCCGCGACCTTAACCGAGAACATTCCGTATGAACGTTTGTCCTCAACGACAAGCAACCCGTGAACGCCCGTATAAGCCCCCCAGAGGCCCGCAGAATGCACGGCACACGCAAAAGGATAGAAGACAGCCATCCAACGCCGGAGCGCGTTAGGCGCAAGCGTAGGGGCTGTGGCGGGGCAGCGGCGAGCGTAGGTACTCCTACGGGCACCCCGGGCGGGCTTCGCCCCGAAGCATCGACCCGGTTTTGTTTGCCAGGCATGTTTTGTTTCTGGGAGGTGTAAGTCCTCTGGGTGCCGTGATGACCGGAAGCTCAAGGCTAGGCAAGGGTGTCCGCCGCGAGGTGGGATCTGAAGGAAGCCGATGCCATA
>JADZDJ010000209.1 GCA_020851115.1 Pirellulales bacterium | reverse complement strand
TGCGAGAACAGCGAAGCGATGATCCAAATCGCCATGATCCAGCTCATGCTCCACCGCCTCTGCCGGCCGCCCAGCCGACAACACCGATGCTAGCAATTAAGAAACACCCTCTTAGAGAATTCCAATTCCTCCAACTTAACGACGCTGGCAAGATGCAGTTTACCGAACGCTCACAAGCATCGAGCTCATTCGCGATGTCATCGCCCACACCACGACCAGGCAAGGACTGCGAGTGGTCACCGAGTTGGCTCGCAAACTCAATCCCTCCGGCGTCAAAACCTCCCTAAGCTATCTCCAGCAAGAAACCGTCATTCGATACTCGATCCTTCCTCAATTCAACTACCGCTTCGAACTCCAGTAAATACCGAAGTTATTTTTTCCGCGGTCCTTAACTCGCTAGATTGGCTTCCGCGGCCCCGAGGAGTTTCACGTTAAGCGGCCCGCCGCTGAAGAGCATTTCGTCTAACGCTGATTCGATATTCTGGAGTTTGATTCGGCCGGTGCCATTGCGTTCGAGATGAAACTGCACGGCACGACGCATGAGTTCCTTGATGAACGCTGCACTTACTTTATCAGTCCGCTCAACGATGACACGCAAGACATCATTCGGTACGTCGACGCCTCCCGAGTATAGCCTTACGAGCATTTCGCGAGCTTTGGCGTCGGGAAGCCCAAACTCAATGGCTTGGTCGATACGCCCGGGCCGTGAGGCTAGTGCCTGCTCCAATGCTTCAGGGCGATTGGTGGTAAGAATGAACAAAATGTCGGCTTCTTCACAAAGACCATCCATTTCGTTCAATAGCTTGTTCAATAGGACTTCTTCACAGGTATTGAGGTCTTGACGATCCCTTGCGATAAGGTCTACGTCTTCGATTACGACGATGCTTGGCTGGAGCAATCTAGCAAGGGCCATGTATTCGCCGAGAAGTGCCACCTGTTCTGCTGTCACCAGAAGGGTCGTATGACCAGGCAGAGCCTTAGCCAAGTAATGGATGGTGTGGGTCTTGCCAGTCCCGGGCGGCCCATAAAAGAGGATGCCTTTCTTTGTGGCGAGTCGGAAACTTGCCAACTTTGGTCGCTGCTCGACAAACGCCAGCACATTACGTTCCAAGAGTTCGAGTGTCTTTTCGGACAGAATCACTTGGTCGCGTTCGACGAGTCGCAACTGATGGACGCGAATGCCAGATGATTCTCCGGAATAGGAGTGTGCTGACTCCTCCATTGAGAGAATCTTTCCGCGATACGACTCTGCTCTCAGCACAGAGTCTTCAAGGTGCTTGAAGAATTCCGAACTAACCTTTGTGCCCTGGGGCGAATTTGGTGACCCGATCTGGAACTGTACGCCAGTCGTTTGACCGTAGTGGCCAGTAGGTCCCAGCAGTACGACATATTTCAAGTCGCCGCGTCTGAGAAACCACAATCCGTTTTTCAGGCAGCGAACTGGCTCCGCGTCCCCTACGTCGACCTCCTCGTATTGTGGAGGCACAGACACCGCTGGACTGTGTTGACTTTCGACGAAGCAATCTGAGAGCGTAATACTGTTGTCGTGAGCGTATTCCTTCCTTACTCCGCAGAAGTGTTCAACCACCGTGTCGCTATCAAACAACCGGTCGATTGCCCGTTGCAAATCGGCTCGGACTCGAAATGGAAACTTCCGTTCCGCAACAGAAATATCTTCGAATCGAGTCGACAGAAAATGGTTTCTTACAAGGCCAACCACTGTAATGCTCTGTTGGTCGTGCTGGCCGAGAGAGGACTGCTTACGCCTCAGATAGGCATAGAATCCGCCGATACCGACGAAGACGCCGAGAATCACAAACCCCAATGCTGAGACTAGTTCACCCATTGACAGAGTCCAGTGTCGAACGTTTCACGAATGACCGGTAATTGCGGACACAGAAGTCTATACGATGGTTCACGAGTCACTGGTTATAGACATCAAATTGCCGTGGAGACAATGGGTGGCCGGGGAATTTGTGTACCGCCCACAATTGGTCAGAATGGGGTTTAGGCGGCTCAATTGAGCAATGAATGCGGCAGCCGCCATGCAGTAAGAAAACGCCGCGGGTGGCTCACGCACCTACAATGTGCGATACAATTGCTGACTGACTTGAAGTGCCACGTCGCAAGTCTTTACGCTGCGTGGCGTTGCGAATTATGGGACGCGGGTTCGATTCCCGTAGGCCATTTGGATGAATCAGCGGGAGTCCGAGCCACGACCAGATATCACGCGGGCCGGTCAATGAAGGCAATTTCGATCAAGCCACTTGGAATTGTCGATCGGCACTTCGCATGGCCGTCACTTGCTCTCGGTCGCTCTGGCCGAGTAGAGGCCGAGTGCGCCGACGGCGATGATCGCGATGCCCGCCCAGCGCATCGCGGTGGCGGCGTTTTGACCGCCGGATTTGGCCCGCTCCAGTTTGTCGTTGAGTTGGAGATACCGTTCTTCGACTTGCGCAAATCGATCGGACAAGTTCTTGGCTTCGGCGAGCACACCGGTATTTTGCGGCGATCGCTGGCTGGGCGAACCCGTTGAGGAAGGTTGCTGTTTCGCCGCGCTCAAGGCCGCGTGATATTGATACTTAAGTTGGTGATACTCCAAGGTGGCGGCCTGAAACTGCTCGGCATCCGCACTCGTCCAAGCGCGACGGCCGCCGGCGACGCTTGGCCACAGCAGCGACAACAGGATCAGAACCAAGCCGAGGACGACCGCGAAGCTAGCAAGGCGACGTTGCGTCATGGAACATTTTTGTCGCTGCTCAATGAGCGGCCGAGCCGAGAGGGGTCGAGAAGTTGCGCGCCGGAGCGCTGGACGATTCCAAATCGACAGTCTGCCCATCGGTCGATGCCACGAGATAGGCCATCACGTATTCATCGATGATGTCGGGGACCATGGCGGTGTGCCCGTCGAGAAAGACGGCGTGAACGCCACCGGGGTGCATGCTGCGGGGCGCGGCGGACAGCCACAGTGGCATGGTGATTTTTCCGAATTTCGGATCGTCGATATAGGTATACGGCTCTTTGCAAGGCATGCCTTCGAGCTGCGCACCCACTGGATCGGGACAAACGTAGATCATATCGAAGTTTCCGATCAGCGTATTGGGCCGCTGCGTTAAGCCCAGGCTGGCTGAAGTAGGATGGGCGCTCGTGACGGGAACGAACGCGAGGTTGGACTGTAGATGCGCATTCGTCGAATGAAATTTTCCGTCCGCACCCATCGCCGCTCCGCTCGGCTGGTTCAAGCTGTGCATGTCGAACGAGAGCAGCGTCGAACCGGGCCAGGGCAACGCCCAGGCGCCGCGCTGGTCGGCTGGCTCGTCGCGGGTGCGCACTTCGGAGAGGACCAAGGTCCGCGATTTGCCGTCGATCACGTCCACCGGACGGTAGCGATGCGCGCCGCTTAATCCACTCGGCCACCAATCGGCGTAGTTGATGTGATAGGGGGAGACGAACGCCGCATAATTGCCTTTGCCCATCCGCTTGCCCTTGGTTTCGTCGCTGTGGACAAAGAACCGCCCTCGAGCGTTGTCGCTAGGACAAAGCATCGAGGTGATTTGCAAGGCTTGCGGCTCGAGGGGCTGATCGAACACCGAGCGCTGAAAATCGAACTGCTCGTAGAGGGGCTGCTCTTCGAGATACGGCAATATCAGCACGACCCAACTGAGCGTGGGAAAGCCCTTGGAATTGAACGGGCCGATGGCCCAGCCAGCGACGCGCTCGCCCGTCAACCCGCCGGGAGGCAAATGCCGCTTTGCCGATTCGTAATTGGCAATGCCCAGCGCCAGTTGCTTCAGGTTGTTCTTGCAACTCAAACGCCGGCTCGCTTCGCGGGCATTTTGAACCGCCGGCAACAGCAATTGAATCAACACGCCGATGACGGCGATCACCACCAGCAGCTCGACGAGCGAAAATCCACGACGGCGCGACATGCGAACGATTCCTTGCTTATCCTATGATTGAACCCAATGGCGCGGAAAAATGCAAGTTTTTGGCGATATTTACTTTGCACGTTCCGCCGTGAAGGTGGCCGCGGGGATCAGCGGGACGTTCTGAATGGACACTCCTCTCACGGCGCAAATCCACCCGACGAAGCGCAAGGGAGACCTTCTACAACTGCCGGGCCGGTTTGCCGCGTTGCGGGAGATGCTCATCGAGCCGATACCGATCTATTTTGCGATCGAGCGTCGAGCGTTCAATCCCCAAGATGCGACTGGTCTGGCTCTTGTTCCAGTTCGTCGAATGAAGCGTGGCCAAAATGTGGCGGCGTTCAAGTTCTTCGAGCGACATCGGCTCGAAATCGCCGGCCGCGGCCGGCGAGATTTCGGCCGTGTCGCCGGCGGTGGACAGTTTTGAAAGCGTGAGGTCTTCGACGTCGATGTATTCGCCGCGCGACAGCACCACGGCCCGTTCGATCACGTTTTTCAGTTCGCGGACGTTTCCCGGCCAGCGATAGCGGAGCATCTGCTCCATCGCTTCGACGGTGAAGCCGCGAATTTTACGACCCGTTTCGGCATTAAATTTCTGCAAGAAATGGTGCGACAGCTCGGTGATGTCTTCCGGACGCTTGCGCAGGGCGGGGACGAACACTTCCAGCACATGGAGGCGGAAATACAGGTCGCGGCGGAAGTTTCCTTCGGCCACTTCGCGCTCGAGGTCGCGATTGGTGGCGGCGATCACGCGGACGTCGCACTGGATCGGCTCGCTGCCGCCGACGCGCTCGAAGGCGTGTCCTTCCAGCACGCGGAGAAACTTGGCCTGAATCGTGGGGCTCATTTCGCCGATCTCATCAAGCATCAGCGTGCCGCCGTCGGAGGCTTCGAATTTGCCGATTTTTCGCTCGGTAGCGCCGGTGAACGCGCCTCGTTCGTGGCCGAACAACTCGCTTTCGAGCAGGCTCTCGGTGAGGGCCGCACAGTTCAGCACGCAAAACGGGCCTTTTTTCCGGGGGCTGGAAAAATGAATGGCGCGGGCGACCAGTTCTTTGCCGACACCGCTTTCGCCGCGAATCAGCACGGTCGCTCGGTTGGGCGCGGCGCGCGCAATGTCGCGCTGCACCTTGTTCATCACGACGCTGTTGCCGACGATTTCGCTTTCGACCCCCAGCAGTTCGCGAAGCTGCAAGTTTTCGTGCCGAATTTGCGTCAGATCTTCGGTGAGTTCCAAGCGATGACTGAGGTTTTCGATGGCCACCGCCAGCGTGTCGGCCACCGCCAGCGTAAACTCCAGGTCTTCGGGGTCGGGCATTCGCTCGGGCCGCGTGGAGTAGAGGTGGATCAGCCCCAGCACGCGATCGGCTTTGCGAACCGGAGCGCAGAGGATGCTGGTGACGTGAAATTCTCCGTGGCTATCGCGGATCGACAGCGCGCTGTCCCCCATCACATTGCGCGCCAACACGGCTTCGCCTTCGCGCAGCACCGTGGACGCCACGAAGCTCGATACGCGTTGATAGTTGAGTTCCGAATCGGTTCGCGAAGCGACGACTTCCAAATCGGCCGCGGTCGCTTCGGTTTTGGAAAACCGCGGCAGAAGCAGGATCGCGCCGGCATCGACGTGCGTGCTTTCAAAAACGCCGCCCAGCGCCACGCGAGCCGCCGATTGCAAATCGGGCGATTTGGCCATCTCGAACGCCAGTCGGCAAAGCTGCGCGGCGGCCCGGCCGACTTTGGGAATCGCGACATCTTGCTCGGCCACGGGCGCCAGAAAGCGCGTTTGCCCGCGCCGATGCGTAATCTGTGTCGGCTCGCCCTGCGACAACACGCCCGACTCGTCCCCCATGACGCCGAGCAGCGTATCTTCGGCCTTCGGCGCGCCAGCGCCGTGCAGCACGCTGCTCGGGTCGGAGAATGCCGCCGCCAGATCGTGGACAAACGCCATTTGAGAGTGGCCGACACGAACGATATCGCCCGGTTGCAGCACGTAGTCGCCGCGGATGCGTTCCGATCCGACAAAGGTGCCGTTGCGGCTTTCCAGATCGCGCAGCACCCAATGCTCTTGCGCGTAGAACACCTCAGCGTGAGTGCGGCTGCACCGCTCGTCTTTGACGACGATTTGGTTGGTTGGCGCTCGCCCCATCGTGACCGTCTGTCCGGGCATCAACCGGAACACATCGGTCCATTTCGAGCCTTCACGAATGACCAAATAGGCAAGCATCGACGAAATTGTCGCGTTACGGAAATAAGTACCGATGGCGATTCGACTTGGCAAACTTTGATTATACACACCAGCATGGCCGATTGCAGCATTTTGCAACAGTTGGCCGACTGGACGTTTCAAGGGCGGTCGGCGGCAGGCCGCCAGCAAAGTTGGAGTTTTCCGAGTTATAAGAGCCAGCGACCGATAAAAATCGGTCCTCGACTCTGCTTGATTGATGCGACAAAGCTGCACTTCGTCGCCATTTGCAGGAATAATCCCTCGTGCCTTGCAGCGTTTTGTTGCTAGTTTTGCTCCCGCCGATTAACATAAAGGCTTGCGGATTTGAGGGTTTTGTGGCGGAGGACATCCCGGCCCGTTCGAGCCATGTCGGTGGGTCGCCGGCGGGCGGTGAACAGCTCGGCCTGCGGACCTACGCATCAGCTTGCGCAATCGTTTATCGGGAACAATTTTCTTGTCGATCGGATTGGAAGGGGAGCAAATCGTATGTTGAACAACTCACGTGGTATCGCCGGGCTGCGAATCGTCGCCGCGGCGATGGGATGCGCCTTGGCCGTCGCTTTGGCCGGCGGCCGCGCGATGGCTCAAAATAATGGCAATAATGGCAACAACGGTACGAACACCGTCGTCAGCACGTTTCCCTCGATCAATATCGTGGGCGGTATCGACGTGAGCGTCGATGGCGTACTTTCCAATCAAGACACCCAACAGCGCGACGCGCTGCGGAAGGCGCGAATGGACGCGCTGCAAGCAGTGCCGGGCGATCTCAATCGACCGGCCCCGTTGCGAATGGTTTCGCTCCGCAAGCTCGACGAGCAGATTCGCCAGTGTGCCGAGGCGCGTCAGCCGCTGCCCGACGAAATCAAATACCTCGCCGGTCTGCAGCGCGTGCAGTATTTGTTCGTCTATCCCGACGAGAATGATGTCGTCATCGCCGGTCCGGCCGAAGGATGGACGATCAATCGCGACGGCCACGTGGTGGGCGTCGCCACGGGGCGGCCGGTGCTGCACCTCGACGACTTGCTCGTGGCGCTGCGCTATGCCGACTCCGCTCGCAAGGGCGGAATGACGGCCTCGATCGACCCGACGGCGGAAGGCATTCAGCGCTACCATGCGCTGCGCGCGCAATTGACCACGATCGGCCCCAACCCGCAGCAAACCATTGCGGCCATCGAAAACGCCTACGGCCCGCAAACGATCACCGTCGGCGGCATTCCGCCGGACAGCCGCTTTGCCAGCGTGCTGGTGGCGGCCGACTATCGGATGAAGCGGCTGGGGATGAACTTCGAGGAATCGCCGGTCAAAAATATGCCGAGCTTCTTGGAAATCGGAGGGGCAGCGGCCGGGAAAAATCGCAATCTGTTGCAGCGCTGGTGGCTAGCGCCGAAGTATGACCCGCTCTCGACCGATGGCGACGGCTTGGCCTGGGAGCTGCGCGGCCAGGGCGTTCAGTGCATGGCCGAGGAAGACTATTTCAATCAAATGGGACAGCGCCAGGAGCGTCGGAAAGCCGGCGCGGCGGCACAGAAATGGGCCGACTCGATGACGAAAAACTACGACGAACTGGCGGAGAAAATGACCGTCTTTGGCGATCTGCGGAACTGCATGGATTTGGCGGTCATCGGCGCGCTGGTGCTGCAAGAAAACCTGCTGGACCGGGCCAACCTGAAGTTGACCTATCTGCTCGATTCGACGCGATTGGGCCTGGAAAAGTATCACACCCCCAAGCAAGTGCCGACGCAGGCCAGCTATCTCAAGCAAGGCCGCGAGTGGGTGATAAGCGCTTCGGGGGGCATCGCCCTGCAGCCGTGGTTCTTCGTCGAGAAGCAAGAAAAATCGACGTCGATGGCGCCGATTCGCGCCACTGCGGCCAAAGCCCGCAACGACCGCTGGTGGTGGAACTGATTCTTCGCGGCGGCCGAGTTGCCATCGATCGCGCGCGACAAATGACGCCCCGCGGCGGAACGCTCGTCGAGACTGCGCTAGTTGAGCGGCGCGGCCAAGCGGCACTCCGCAAATCGCTCGTCGCGCAAGTTGACGCAGCGCACGCACGAAAGCCCGGCGGCGATTCGCGGAAATGCCGCATCGACATAGCCCGCCGCGGCAAGTTCGCGGCCGTCCAGGGCCGCGCAAGCCGCCGGAGGCAGCGCCGACTTGAGCAGCACGAATTCGTCGGCATGCAGCGCAGCGGCCACTCGCGCCGCGATCGAATCGCTCGTGGCATCCCAGCTCTCCGGCAAGCGCTCGCCGGGCAGCGTTGGCTCGACTTCGCGCAAGAACTGCCAAGAGTCGAAAATCAGCACTCCCGTTTCTTCGCGGCGCTGCGCTGCAATGTCGGCGTAGGGCCAGATGCCACGCGACTCGGCGAGCAGTCTGGCGAACAGCCGCGCGGTAATCTGCATGGTGGCTGCCGCCAGCCAGTGGGCGTCGCGCGGGGGCAGGCGGTGAACCGCGTCCAACCTTCGAATCGCTTCCGCCAGTTCGCCGCCGCCGACCACCAGCACATTCATCGCCGGAGCTTGAAGCGCCAGCCAGCGCCGCAAGGCAACAACCAATGGCGGCCAATCGAGCAGGCTGCCGCCGAGTTTCAACACGCGCATCATCGATGTAGCTCGTCGCGCTCCGCTCGGAAGGCGAAGCAAGTGGATCGCGCCAGCACGAAAGTTACGAACAGGAAATCGAGGCGGCTGGCATGGCGCATTCATCCCGCGCGCGATTTCGCGTTTCCGCGAACGTGATGAGACCATTTCCTTACGCCGCTTTGCCCGCTGGGCGGCCGTAAAGATAGGGGTTCAGCGTCGGGTCATTATACATCTTAAACTGCCGATAGAGCTTCAATCGTTTGCGCCCGGCGAAGATGTCGTCGAGCAGTTCCTGGAGCGCGGCGGCAAGGTCGTCGTGCTGGGTGTGGAGAATTTCCAGTTTCGCGCTCACCCTGGCGCGGTGCTCGGCGTCGGCATCGTGGCGGTCGAGCTGTTCGCCCATGTGATAGAGCCGCAGCGCAAGGATCGAGAGGCGGTCGATCGCCTGGCCCGGGGTTTCGGTGTTTTGCCGGGCGGTCGGCAGCGTGGGGATGCCGCGCTGGTCGAGCTGACGCTTCAGTTCGTCGTCGATTTTTTCGATCGCGTCGTTGCGCTGTTGATTGTAGAGGTCGATTGCGCGCTTGACGGCGGCAATCCGCGCGTCGCCGACATCGGGGCTGCGGGCGATGTCTTCTTCGTGCCAAAGCAGGAAGTTGAACCGGTGCTGCTCGCACACCAGCGATAACAGCTCACGGTAGGTGTTCTCGATGGCTTGCTGGTGCCAGAGTTTGGTCGTGTTGGCGTGGAGGACGGTGATTTGCTTGGCGTCGATCATGGGCATTGACGGCGGCGAGGAGACATTGGGGGATTGGAAGGGGCGAATTCTAGGACTGCCGGGCAGTTTGAAACAAGGGCAGTCGGCGCTGTCGCACGCGTGAATCGCTTTTTCAAGCTGGGACGACCTGAAAACCCGCGCGCCAGCACCAGGGAGATTGGGAAAGATCCGGAGGTGCAAAGAAATGAAGCGTGCCGAAGCGTGCCAGTGAATCCGGCACGCGCGCCGCACAAACTGCTTGACCAAACCACCAGAATGAACTACCTTGGATGCCGGCACACCTTGGATGCTGGTCCCATCGAGGCATTTTCCGCAGCTCGATGACATACGCACAATCCTCCGCGGGCAAAGGATAGGAACCCAATCCATGATGCAACAGTTGTTTCACCGGTATGGCGGCGTAGCTATTCGAACGGAAGTTTTTCGGGCTGGCCTGAACGCAGGCAAATCTTCGGTCCTCAAGCGGCATTGCGCATCGCGATCGGCCGCGCTTGCCGTAGCGCTGGTCTGGGCAACGGTCGCGCGGGCCGACATCTACCAGTGGGAATACGTCAATCCAGGCGATCCAGGGGAGGGGAAGCAGGAAAGCGCGACGCTGTGTCCCGGTGGATCGGGCGTAAATGCGCTTCCCTACGCCTATCTCCCATATCGCGATCTGACGATGGCATATTTGATTGGCAAGGACTTGCAATACGCGTCATTTAACTCATCCAATCTGACCAGTGCCGACCTCAGCCAAGCGAACCTCACGAATGCGTTTTTCAAGTTTGCCACGCTGACCAGTGCCGACTTCACCGACGCTCTGGTGCAAGGGGCTGATTTTTCTGACACAACCACCAGAGGTTTCACCGCGGCGAAGCTCTACTCGACCGCCAGCTACCAGGCCCACGATCTAACGGGGATCTGGTTAGGCAGCAACAACCTGACCGGCTGGAACTTCGCCGGACAGAACCTCGCGTATGCGCACTTCGACAATACCATACTGACCAGTGCCAACTTCACCGGCGCTCAGGTGCAAGGGGCTGGTTTTGTCTCGGTCATTGGTTTCACCGCGGCGCAGCTCTACTCGACCGCCAGCTACCAGGACCACGATCTGACGGGGATCAGTTTGCGAGCCAACGACCTGACCGGCTGGAACTTCACCGGACAGAACCTCACAAATGCGTACTTTTACTCATCCAATCTGACCAGTGCTGACCTCAGCCAAGCGAACCTCACGAATGCGTTCTTTTTCTCATCCAATCTGACCAGTGCTGACCTCAGCCAAGCGAACCTCACGAATGCGTTCTTTTTCTCATCCAATCTGACCAGTGCTGACCTCAACCAAGCAAACCTCACGAATGCGAAACTCACGAATGCGAACTTCAGGTATGCCACGCTGATGGATGCCGACGTCACCGGGGCCGATGCGCGGGGAGCGCAAAGCCTCTCGACTAGCGGCGCTGTCACCACCAACCTGATTCTCCCCAACGGCCACATTGCCGGCTTGAATCTGAACGCGGGAGAGCAGCTCGTCATCCGCGATTACGACGGCAATCCGTCGTTGAACCCCGCCGGGCCGCCGATCGCCATTCAAGTCGATC
>JADZDJ010000208.1 GCA_020851115.1 Pirellulales bacterium | reverse complement strand
TGGCCTGGAATTGGTGGCCGTGTGTCCTAGAATAGAAGGCCCTGGACGAACACTTCAAGCGCCCGCTCCGAAAGCTCCATTTCACGTTCAACGAGCTGCTGTTATGCCCGCAACTTCGCCTGGTGCTCGCGACGAGTCAACTCTGGAAATCGATCTCAAAGATCCGCGGCTCGCGGCGTTTCTGGCGTGGTTGATTCCCGGTGCGGGACATCTCTACCAGGGTCGCACCGGCAAGGGTGTGTTGTTCTTCGTGTGCATTTTGGGCACGTTTTTTTACGGCCTGTACATCGGCAGCGGCCATGTGGTGTACGCGTCGACCGCCGATATTTTTTCGCGGCCGTTTCTCGATCGCTGGCAGTACATTTGCCAGGTCGGCGTCGGCCTGCCGGCGTTGCCGGCACTCGTGCAGCGCGAGCGAATTCGCAGCCATAAGGCGCCGATCATCAGCGACAACTTCATGCGTCCGCCGTATGACTTCAACTATCCGCCGCCGGACCGGGTTAAATATCTCACCTCGAAAGATCAGACCGATCCCAATCACACGGTGGAACACGCCGATGAACTGGCAAAATGGAACTACGATTACGGCGAGTACTTCGACATCGGCACGATGTTCACGGTAATAGCCGGCTTATTGAATGTGCTGGTGATCTTCGACGCCTACGGCGGGCCGCTGATCATCGTGCCGACTGAAGAACAAAAAGCCCAAACGTGAGAACGCTATGACCAACCTCTTGATTGTTTCACATGGTCTTTCGACGATTCTCCTCGCCGCAGTCGGCGCGATGCGGCTGTGGTACGCCGTGCCGCTGGTCGTGAGTGTCAGCCTGGTCTGCGCCGCAACACGCCACGAGGAGTTGCGGGCGATCCTAATTCACGCCGGCCGCTTTGCCCTGTGGATCATCGTGTTCATGGGCATCGTGCTGTGCGTAATTCAGGCTTTAAGTTGGCTGCAGTGAGGTGGGAGACGCGAGCGGCGAGGCGCGAGCATTTTGGGGTGGGCACTGCCCACCCCAACGAGCGCCGCGGAACCGCTAGCGGCATGCAATTTGCCATCGCTGTTAAGCGAGCTTTCGGCACACCGATTGCTGCCGCAAATTTCTTGAATTCGAGTGCAAAAATCAGGTGACGCACGCCTTCCACGAACTAGAATTATGATGTATCGTTTGACGCCCTGGCCGAGTTTCGACTTCAGCCAGGTTGCAGGCCAGCCGATACAATACGCGGCGCGAGCCTTGCGGGGCTCGCAACCGCATACGCGAAAATCAAACTCCGGTTGAAATCCGTCGGGAGGACCATAATAACGATTGGCCTGGGTCGATCACATGGCTGTGCGCAGCACCGTCCGACCTCGCCTTTCTTCGAGCGACTCCTCATCGTCGCAATCAGCCGGACGTTTGAAATAAAAGGCCGCGGTCGAGGTGAACACTCGACCGCGGCCTTGTTTTCTTGTTCCTCGGAGGGAGTGATTGCTCGCCGTCAGCGTCGGTCGCCAGACCGAATCTACCGCCAATCCATCCGATCGCCGGTGACACGGACATTCGGCCGCGTAAGGCGTTGCCACTGAGCGAGCTCCATTCGGCCGATTGTCCGTGTGCGCAGCATAAGAGGTCGTTCCAAATGATTGCCGGACGAAATCCGCCAAATTTCGCAACAGCCTCTTGTGCTGCGCACTCCGATACTTGTCCGATTCAATACGGAACCACTGGCACGGCCACTTGCGGACAAGTATCGGTGCCACCCGCGGGTATGTCCCCTCTCCTCTCCCCGGTGATTTAGAAATGGCCGGTTTTCAACCGCACATTGCTGGCTGGTTATGAACGCCCAATGACAGTTCCCACGCTCTGATGACTCAAAACAGCTCGATTGATGGCCGATATGCACCGAGTCATAATAGAGCCTGAAGATTTCGTGTAGCGGGAAGGACTGTGGCACTTGCTGCGCGCCTTCTCACGAGAACAGCGCTAGTGAACAGGGCAACGCGGGACAATGAAGTTCTGGTCGCGATTCGCGGGGTTTTCGCATGCGGCTGCATATTTTGCGGCGACGCTTTTCCAGACGTGTGGCTTTGTCACCTTGTGCTCGACACGGTTGCATGGTGCCGACGCTCCGCTGGTTGGTAGTTCAGGCCGACTTGCCGACTTTGCCGAAACGCGCGATAAACTACCAGCGCCAATCTACGATGAAAATCTGGCGTACCTCGACTGCTACTGGAAGACATGGGAGGTCGCGTTCCAACATTTTCGCCTGCCGACCGAAGAAAACGGCTTTGTGTCGGCATACATCGACATGGACTTTAATGAGCACGTCTTTCTTTTCGACTCGTGCCTGATGACGATGTTCTGCAATTGCGCCCAAGGGCTGACACCGGGCATCGCGTCGTTGGACAACTTCTACGGAAAGCAGCACGACACCGGAGAAATCTGCCGCGAGATCAGCCGCATGACAGGTTGCGACTTCGATCATTGGATCAACCACGAAGACCAACCGCTCTTCAGTCGATGCGGATGGGGGGGATGGGACTTGCGCAATCTCGGCCCAACCCCGGTTTCCTATCGAGGCCGCAACGCACCTATGCCCAATCCTCGCTGCACGCTCGACGCATTGAATCATCCGGTAGCGGCCTGGGCAGAGTTAGAGAGCTTCCGCGCAACGGGTGACCGAGAACGGCTACGGCGCGTCTGGTCGCCATTGACGCGCTACTACGCGGCACTGAAAACGTATCTCCGGCAAGGTAACGGCCTGTACATGACCGACTGGGCTAGTATGGATAACTCCCAACGGAATATGCACCTCGATCACGGCGGAACGGCGGTGGACACGTCAGCCGAGATGGTGCTGTTTGCACGCTGCCTGGCCGAGATGGCGGACGAGCTCGGCAAGCCAGAGGATGCTGCCAAGTGTCGCGCCGACGCTAGGGTACTCGCGGGGCAGATCAATTCACTGATGTGGGACGACAAGCGGCGATTCTATTTCGATCTATCCGTCGACGGACAACGGGGGACAGTGAAGACGATTGCCGCGTTTTGGACGCTGCTTGCCGGGGTCGCGTCGCCCCACCAAGCTCGCGCGCTGGCAAGTGAACTTCAGAATCCCGCCACGTTCAAGACACTCCACCGGGTTCCTTCACTTGCAGCCGATGAGAGCAAATTCGCGCCCGGAGGAGAGTATTGGTGCGGCTCGGTTTGGACGCCAATGAATTTGATGGTGGTACGCGGGCTGGATCGATACGGTTTCACGAACTTGTCGCGCGAGATTGCCGTTAACCACCTCGATAACGTCACGGCGGTCTACCTCGATACTGGTGCGATTTGGGAGAACTACGCGCCCGTGCGGATTGCACGCGGCGACGGCGCGCTGCGCGACCTCGTTGGCTTTTCCGGCATCGGGCCGATTACCTTTCTGCTAGAGTACGCCATTGGGCTCCGACCCGACGCGCCGAACCGAGCGCTGACCTGGACGATTCGAAGCGACCAGCGCGTTGGTTGCGAACGATATCGCTTTGGCGGGCTGGTCACGTCACTCGTTTGCGAGTCTGCGGATTCCGACGGTGGACGAGAGCTGCGGGTAGAGAGCAGCGGCGACCACCGCTTGCGCGTCCTGCTCGACGGACGCCCGTATGGGTTCGACGTAAAGGCCGGCAAACAACTCAAAGTGAAACTGCAATCGCTGTAATGGTTCAGCGAATTTTAACGTGAACAGCTGCGAGAGGAGAAAAGGAGACATTCTACTTCTCCCAACATCGCCTTCCCGGCAGGCCCCCCGCGGTATCCCCGTGAATTCATCTCCATTTCCGGCTACTGAAAAGTTTTACCCTATTTTCTTGTTTTTGGCCACGAGCTGTGGT
>JADZDJ010000207.1 GCA_020851115.1 Pirellulales bacterium | reverse complement strand
TACGTCGGCTATTATGATTTCGTGATCGACACCTTCACGACCGACGGCACGCAGCTTTCGATCGGCTACACGGTCGCGGGCGACTACGCGCCCGATTTCACGATCGGCCTCTACGCTTCGCCCGACGGCGTGGCGCTGGGCGAACTGTTGCAGTCGATTCCCGTCGATACCACAGCCGGGACGCGCTCGCTGGCCTTGACTCCCGAGTTCGCCGATTTGCAGCAAGATTATTTCCTCATGGCGGCCGTCGATGGCGACGAGCAGGTGCCCGAATCGGACGAAGCGAACAACGCGCTATTGTTCGCTGGCGGCGCGTTTGTGGCGCAAGATGCGGCCAGCGGCGGGAAGGTTCTTCAGTATCACGGCGGCCCGGCTGCCGAGGCGATTTCACTGGCCGTGCCAACGAGCGGCACGCTTCGCCTGAGCGTCCGCGACCCCGCGCCGATGCGCGGCGTGCCCAGCGGCGACGTGCAGGCCCCGTACGTCGATTTCACGGGGGATCAGAACGACGGCGCGACGCAGAACCCCGCCGGCATGGTCAGCCAGCTCGATGCCGATGCGCTGGCGTTCAACCTCGCGCACAGCGATCACCCGTGGCAGAACGCCGCCAATCGCTGGGACGTGGACGGAGATGCGCTGGTCAGTCCGGGTGACTCGCTCATCATCATCAACGCGGTGAATGCTGCCGGGCCGCAGCTTCTCGCCCGCCCGCCCGTCGCGGGCGATTACTTCCAAGACGTGAGCGGCGACAACGTCGTTTCGATGCTCGACGCCCGCCGGGTGTTGGACAAACTCAACGGCGGCAGCGGCGACGTCGGCTCGCTCTGGCGCAATCCCACGAACCCGCTGGACGTAAACAACGACGGCAAGGCCGACGTCAACGACCAATTCGCGATCCTCGCCTACCTCGACAGCTTCAACGCCACGGCCACCGACTACGCCCTTTCCGACCTCCTCTCCGCCCACCTCCGCGCCCACGACGGCAACAACCGCCTGGCGGCGAACATTCCGTCTAATAACGCCCTCCCCCTTTGGCTCATCGCCGGCAACGGCGATAACGCCCTGCAAGGCTCGACGGGCGACGATTATCTCAGCGCCGGCGACGGCGCTGACACGCTTATGGGCGAAAGCGGCGACGACATCCTCACCGGCAATGGTGGAAACGACGACCTCCGTGGCGGAGACGGCAACGACGTGTTATACGGCGGTGACGGGGAGGACATACTTGATGGCGGGCCAGGCGCGAACAATGAATTTCCCGACGGACCACCTCGGGACGGTACGGCCGGAGATTACTACTTCGGACCTCATTATATTTTCGCCGATTTTGACTGGTGGAAGATCATGGATGCACAACTTGATATGCGGCGCGCTACCGCAACGCTGGTAGATCTGACACACGGAATAACGATGACTGACTTCGCTGATCTTCATTCAGATTGTGGGACACCAGACGGAGATGGACTGGTCATTTTCCCCATCTTTTCCGCTAACATCGATTATACGCTGACGGTCACCGTGAGTGCAGGGCTATCTGGCGGAGGAACCATCAGCTTTAATTCATCAAGGATTTATTGGAACGGCTCGTCCAACCACATGTTTATGTTTGACATCGTATCGACAGATCCGGGCTATAACTGGCCCAACAGCGTACCGCCGGACGGCTGGACTCCGGATTGCGCTGGCGGCATCGAGTACCCCCATGAAAACAATCCACCCGTCTTTGAAGACTTTGTGGAGCCCGGCGAAGCCTTCATATATGCCGATGGGGAGGTGATCGACGAACTCGATGGAAGCGTTATAGGACAACTTTCTGCAACCGATGCCGACAGCCAGGGCATAGTCTACAGTCTAGCGTCAACATCAGCATTTTTCAACGTGAACCGTGACGGAACGATACAGATTGCCGACGCAAAAGGACTAGCAAAGTACGCGGAAACGCACGATAGTTTAAATATTCCAGTGATGGCGTCCGATGGTGTTACCGCGATCGAAGCACAATTCGTTATGTATTTTTATGGACCGCCGAACATTCCCTATCAGCGCCAAGTCCGAGTGATAACGACAAATGGTCAGACATTTTCTCCAACCAGTGGGGCAGAGTTCTTTGCTACGCTACAAGACTTAAAGACACGAGGGCAAAAAGTTAGCTATTTAATAATCAAGGGTCACGCCGGCAATGCAGGCGAAGGGCTTGGTGGAATGATTCAACTTGGTAGCGCTGACGATATATTTACAGCCCCTCCAAATAACGTAACACAGAACTTTGACATCCAGATTACAGATGGCCCAAGGACGTTGTTTATCACGCAGCTCATGAAGGACGTGATGGCTCCCGGCTCGACGATTTCATTCCGAGGGTGCTCAGCTACAGAACTTTCCAAGAACACCGCGAAGGCATTACCAGGCGTAAAGGTTTACGGGGGATTCATCGGTCAGATCGGAATACCGGGAACTCCTTATTCGGTCGGACCCTACAAGGGGCCATACGAATGGTAACAACTAACCCGTACGAGCCGCCGTATCCGCCAGGCGATTGCCCGGGCGGCGTCAACCAATCCTCGACCGCTGGGCTAGCTCGCGCTATAGTTAGTCTAGTTATATTACTGCTTGCCGTGGCGATACTTTGCCTGCTCAATGGCCAGTATTTCGCAAATGCGGTTGTTGCCCTGTCGTTAGTGATGCTAAGCTTGGCGATTTGGCTGGGATTGCTACGTAACCAGCGATTGTGGCGTGTCGCGCTGCTAGTCATCCTCATTCACGTAGTGATTGTTGGTGGGGCTATTTGGCGCCTTCCGGAGCTTCTTGCCCGCCAGCGCTCATTTAACGCGACAATTGAAAAAATGGCACGCCCCTAGAAGAATAAAAAAAGGGGACATTCTACGGATGGTATTTGAAGTTCTGCAAGTTGTTGCTGGGCAAAGTGGCATAGAAAAAAACGCTGGAGGCACAGGATGGTTGCCAACCTGGACCTGGAGGAGGCATTGGGCAAAAGGTCAACGTCCTGGCAAGCACCCCATTGGCGTTCAGAAAAAGTGGACAGTCTTTTAATAAGCAACTAGCGTGCATGAGGCCACCGCGGCCGAAATTCACCGTTGAGGGGCGCCGGGCTATCGCTCATACACCACCTATTCGCGCCGCCGACGCACGGAACGCTCACACTCAACGACGATGGCAGCTTCGATTACGTGGCGGATTCGGGCTACGAGGGGAGCGACAGTTTCATTTATTCCAGCAGCGATGGTCAGGCAAATAGCGGGTTGGCTGCCGTTTCGCTGTACGTCGGCTATTATGATTTCGTGATCGACACGTTCACGAGCGACGGCACGCAGCTTTCGATCGGCTATTCGGTCGCAGGCGACTACGCGCCCGATTTCACGATCGGCCTCTATGCTTCGCCCGATGGCGTGATGCTCGGCGAACTGTTGCAGTCGATTCCCGTCGATACCACAGCCGGGACGCGCTCGCTGGTCTTGACTCCCGAGTTCACCGATTTGCAGCAAGATTATTTTCTGATGGCCGCCGTCGATGGCGACGAGCAGGTAGCCGAGACCGACGAGACGAACAACGCGCTATTGTTCGCTGGCGGCGCGTTTCTGGCTGCCGACCCCTTCAGCGGCGGCAATTCGCTTCAGTATCAAGGGAGCGCGGCGGCCGAGGATGTGCTCATCGTGCCGAAAGACGCGACGACCGTTCGCCTGTTGATCGGCGACCCGGCTGCATCGGCGCGCGACGTGCCGCCCGGGGCTCCGCAGGCCCCGTTTTACGATGTGACGGGGGACGAGGGGAACGTTTGGGACGAGAACGATGAATTGGTGCATGTTCCCGGTCAGGTCAGCCGGGTCGATGCCGATGCGATTTT
>JADZDJ010000206.1 GCA_020851115.1 Pirellulales bacterium | reverse complement strand
GAGGTTCGGGGTGGGTGGCCGCGAGCCACGGGCCACCAATAAAAACGCCCGCTTCGCCGGAACGTCCGGCGGCGGGCTTCGATCGGATACCGCGGCCGTGCCTGCCCGGCGGCTCTCACGAATACGGCTCAGTTATTTACTGCACCAGCCAGTATACGGATGTTCCAGATCGTGTCAAGAGGATGGGGAAGAATTTTGGGCCGGGGGGTGGACCTTCTGTTTGCCGCAGTATTGGCGCAAGACCGTGCTATCATCCGTGCGATTTTTAAATCCCGCGAAAGTTCTTGGAATCTGCCTCGCCAGGCGATTGGTTGCATGTCGCGCGCGGCGCGGTTAAGATCAGCACTTGACGGCAGCGTCGAGACCGTTCGGGCCACGTTTTTCGTCCATCGAACCCTGAGGCTTTCCCAGATGACCCACCGAAAGACTCCCACGCGCCGTGAATTTTTGCAGACGGCCGGCGCGGCCCTTGCAGTGCCTTACGTGATCACTTCCGCCGCGCTGGGCAAAGAAGGCGTTCCGCCGGCCAGCGACCGCATCGTGCTGGGCGGCATCGGCATCGGCAGCCAAGGATCGGGGGACCAAGGCGATTTTCTCAATCGGCCCGATGTGCAATACGTCGCCGTGTCGGACGTGCGGAAGAGCGTTCGCGACCGGTCGAAGGCGCGAGTCGATGAGCATTACAAGAACGGCGACTGCGCAGCCTACAACGATTTCCGCGAACTGCTGGCGCGCTCGGATATCGACGCGGTTCACATTGCAACACCCGATCACTGGCATGCGATCATGGCGATCGAAGCCTGCCGCAACGGAAAAGACGTCTATTGCCAAAAGCCAGAGACGCGCACGTTGCACGAAGGCCCGCTGATGGTGGCGGCCGCGCGGCGGTATTCGCGCGTGGTTTCAGGGGGCAGCCAGCGTGTGTTGGAGGACTATCGCCAAGTGGTGGACCCGTGTTGGAGCGGCGAACGGGGGCCGATCAAGTCGATCAACGTGAACGTGGGGCCGATCTCGCAGGAGTGCAACTTGCCCGCGGAGCCGCAGCCAGACGACATCGATTGGGAGATGTGGTTGGGGCCGGCACCTTGGGCGCCGTACAACAGCCAGCGTTGCAGCGGCCATTATTCGACGTCTGGTGGAAGCTGGCGGTCGTACATTGACTATTCAGGGGGCGGCATGACGGACTGGGGCGCGCATCATTTTGGCGGCGCGACATTTGCCGTCGATGTCCGCGAGATGCAGCCGGAAGAGGTCATCTATCACCCGGAGAATTATCTTTCATTCCGTTATCCCAACGGGATTCAGATCCACCACAATCAGCCAAACACCGAAAACCTGGCCGTGGAGGGAACGCCGGGCGAAAGGCGCGCGCCCAAGCCAGTGCCGGCGTACAAGGGGACCGGCGGCATCCACGGCGACTTTATCGAGTGCGTGAAAACTCGCGAAAAACCGTTCCGCGACATCGAACTGGCGGTGAATACCGTGGCGCTGGCGCATTTGGGGATCATCGCTTACAAGCTACAGCGGTCGCTGAAATGGGATGCGGCCGCCAACGAGTTTCCCGGCGATGCGGAAGCGAACCGCTTTCTCGATCGCGCCCGCCGTCAGCCGTGGCAAGTCTAGGAGCAACCAGACTACCGCGGTGGATGGAGTCGTTGAGGAGCGAACAACCACGGATGAGGCCCATCGCGATTGCCAATCCAATCCATCGATCTCAAGGATCTCTCGCATGTTAGATCAAGCCTTCGAATCGCTGAAATCGTACGACTGGGGAACCGATCGCAAAGCGATTGCGCCCATTGAAGAGGCGGCCCTTGCCGCGGCCAAAGATGACGCCGCCCGCGCGAGCCTGGAAACTCGACTGGCCGACGTGCTCACCACGGAAGTTTCACGGGACGCCAAAGACTTTGTTTGTCGCCAACTGATGATCGTTGGCACGGCCGCATCGGTGCCGATTTTGGCGGAATTGTTGTCGAACCAAGACCTGTCGCACATGGCGCGTTATGCGCTGGAGCGAATTACCGCGCCGGAAGCGGGCGCAGCCTTACGCACCGCCTTGCCCAAGCTGAGCGGAGCACTGAAGATCGGCGCGATGAGTTCGCTCGGAGCGCGGCAGGATGGCGAGAGTGTGCCGCTGCTGGCTGAACTGTTGGCGGATTCCGATGGCGAGATTGCGCGTGGGGCCGCGTTGGCCTTGGGCGCGATTCGGACGGCGCAGGCCGCCAAAGCCCTGTCGAGCGCCCAGCCGAAATCGGCGGAAGTCAAAGCGGCGATTGCCGATGCCAGTTTCAGTTGCGCCGAAGCGCTGTTGGCCCAAGGAGACAAACTGGAAGCGATGGCGATTTATCGGCCGTACGCCAGCGGCGATCAGGCCAAGAATGTCCGGCTGGCCGCGACTAAGGGGATGCTGGCTTGCACGGGGAAAGGAAGAGGCTCGTGACGTTGCTTCGCCGCTGGATCATTGCACTGAGCAGTTGCTTGCTCGTGCCGCTGGGGAACATGGCCGCGCACTCGGTCGACGTTTCCAACGAGGAAGCGACGAAGTTGGTCGTCGAGTTGCTGCTGGAAAAAGACGAGGATCTGCGCGCACTGGCGTTGGAACAAGTTCGCACGGCGATCCCTGGGGCCGATGCGACCCGGCAGGTGGCCGCCCAGTTGCCCAAGCTGAAGCAGGAAGGGCAGGTGGCTTTGCTTCGCGCCCTGGCCGATCGAGGAGATTCGGCCGCACTGGCGGATGTTGTGAAGCTGAGCGGTGATGGCCACGCGGAGCTAGTGCGGGCGGCGGCGATTGCCGCGATTGGAAAGTTGGGAGGGGCGGCGGAATTGTCGCTGCTGCTTTCGCGGCTTTCCGCGGCAGCGCCAACCGAACGAGAATCGGCGCGAACCGCGCTGCTGCAGCTACGCGGTGAAACGGTGCCGGAGGCCATCGCCAAGGAGATCAAGCAAGTTTCGCCGCCGGTCAAGCGATGCCTGATCGAAATTCTCGCCGACCGCCGCGCACTGGCAATCGTTGACGACATACTGCCGGCGGCGCTAGATAGCGATCCGGAAGTGCGAAAGGCAGCGATGTCGGCGCTGGGCGAAATGGCCTCCGCGGAGCAAATTTTTGGAATGCTGCAGGCCGTGTTGATGACGGAAAAGGGAACCGAACGGCGGGCCGCCGAGCGAAGCGTGGCCGCCGTCTGCGGGCGCATCAAGGATTTGGACGAACGAGCCGGCGCGATTCTTACCCCTTGGGCGAAGTTCGACGAGGCGAGCCGCAACGAATTGCTCGCAGTGCTGGGGCGCGTGGGGGGCGTGAAGGTTTACGCGGTCGTGAAGTCGGGCCTAGCCAGCGCCGACGAAGCGACGCGCGAAGCCGCACTGCAGGCGATTTGCAATTGGCCCGACGATTCGGTGGCCGAGGAGCTGATGGAACTGGCTCAAAACGCGAACGACGCGCGCCGTCGCGCCCTGGCTTTTCAAGCGCTCGTTCGAGTCGGCGCCATTCGCGATCAGCGAACCGATGCCCAGCGGCTGGAACGAATGAAACAAGCGCTGTCGATCGCCAAGACCGACGCGGAGCGCGCGCTGGTGGTTCATCGTTGCCGAACGACGTACTCGCTGGATGCGCTGCGGTTTGTGACGCCGTATCTAGAACAACCGATGTTCAGACAGGTCGCTTGTGAAACGATCGTCGAGCTAGCTCATCACCGAGAGCTGCGCGAGCCGAACAAGAAAGAATTTGACGCAGCGCTCGATCGGGTGATCGAGCTGAGCGGGGATCCCGTCGTGGTCGAACGGGCGAGCCGTTACAAGCGCGGCGAGACATGGAACCGAAAGCAGGCCGGCGATGCCGCGAGGGAATCGTCGGGGTAGCGCAAGTGAACGCTCTTGGCGCTCCCAGAATCGGTTTTTCTACTCGGCGATGGCTTCCGCACCGGCGCGGGTTCCCAACGCAGCCCAACTCGCGGGATTGCCAGTTTCGGAATTGAACTGCACCGAACCATCGCAGCGCACCGCATTGACGCCCCCTGGATGCGCGCTGCGGGCGGCGTAATTCGTCACGCCGAAATTTGGCCCCCAGCAATCGACGCGCGGATCGTTCGGCGGGCGGCTGGCGTTGAACGTGCTGTTGAGCGCCTGGCCGCCTATCCAAGTGCCGCCTCGATCGGAAAAGTTTGGCGGATCGACTTGGCAAGTGGCAATGTCGGCCGCATTCGTCTTGTTGCGGATGGCGACATAGTTGTCGCGGGCGGTCCCCAGATCGAAGTCGCCCCGCAGGCATTCGCTGGCAATCAAGGTTTTGGAGAGTCCATCGGTGATGTCTTTCGAGCGAATCGAGAAATTACGAGAGAAAATGCCGTTGGCGGTCGCAAAATGCGCATCGGTGCCCTGATTGCCGACATAGTTGGTCGGCGCCCGGCCGCCGTCGGCCTCGGGTTGGTGAGCCGTGCCGACCGGATCGCTGGGGCAGATGAATCCGGCCACCCAAGATCGGGCGGCTGGCAAGTTGTTGTTGTCCACCGCATTGCCGAGCGCCGAGTTATCGACATTTTTCGAAGTGTATTCTTCTTTCGGACGCGTTGGGAACTTGACCAATTTCCACACGGCGTCCTCCTCGATGAACGGCAGAATGAACGTTAGCCAGTTGTGCTGCGTGGAGTAGGATGGACCGTCGTACCCGGTGGTCAAGATCGGCGGAAACACCTTCTTGGCCCCGTGATAACTTTGCAAGGCCAGGCCGATTTGCTTTTGATTGTTCGTGCATTGCGCGCGCCGAGCCGCTTCGCGGGCCGCTTGCACCGCCGGCAACAGCAGCGCGATGAGAATGCCAATGATCGCGATGACCACCAATAGCTCGACGAGGGTAAAGGCCGCTCTCCGCATGATAGCTTTCTGACTGTAAGCAGGGATTGGGAACATTATTTACCGAATTGCTCGCGGTGCCACTGGCGCAACGCTTCGGAACATTTTTCGCCGCAGGTGATGTACTGCGCCGCCTGAATCTTCAAGAGGTTGTCGCTGTGAACGACGGGGATCGCCTGCTGACAATTGTGGCAAACGCCCGGCCTGCCTTCGGCCGTTGTCACCTTAATCTCTGGATAGCCTCCGCCGCCAGAGCTACACGAGACCGACGACAGAATCGCGATTGCCAGCAGAAGCAACACGAAAAAGCGAGACCATTTGCAAGCGCAGCATAGCACGGCAGTTTGGCTCCAGGAGGAAAATCGGGTTTGCCTATTGTGGCTAGGAAATCGGCACGGACTGGGACGGATTCGTCGTGCGGGCTTTGGTCGCCACTGCCGCCGCCGATTTCGTCGCGGACTTTCCGCGGTTCATGGTTGGTCGGCGCTGGGGAAACTTGAGCTCATTCACGGCCCTTCGGCGGCAGGTCTGGCGTAAGGATGCAAAAAGAGTGCCGAACACGCGGGCTTAGGAATCTCGACAAACTCGGTCGAAGTGCCCGAGTCAGCGACCCACATCTGGTGAAAAATTACCCGGGGGTGGCGAAATAATCGCCACGTCAAGCTGCCGCAGCTGCACCAGGCGATTCGCGCTCCGAGGAATTGTCGAGCAGAACGGCTTTCTCCTGGCTGGTGGCGGTTTGGCATTGCGATTGCTGTATCAGCGGCATCTTGAACCGACCACCGCACAAAACTGCCATTGGTGAAAGCACTTTGACGAACGATGAACCGTATATTGGCGGTGTTTTCGATTACCGTGGGTGCCGTTTGTTGCACGCTGCCGGCGGCGGCCGTTGAAAGCGCCGACCGTGGTGAATCGGCGTCGTGGGACATCGGCTTTGTCGGCCTGCACGGCGGCGTTTACGACGAACTTCTCGCGGCGGCCAAGCCGTTGGGTTTGCGCTTGCGATATTTCGAGGAGGATGAAATCGCGAGTCGGACCTGCGATTTCAGCGCGGTTCGGGTGCTGTATATCCAGCATACGCGTTCCGAGGAACGAGAGGCCCTTGGAGCATTGCTGCGGCAGGCCACCGTGAAGAATCCGCAGCTCAAGGTAATTGTGTTTATGCCCAGTTCCGCGGATCTGCTGAAAAGCGTAGGATTGGCGGATCAACTGACCGACGATGCGATCGCGCGGCGGTACTACGGATCCACTACCGAGAACCTGCGGCGATTGCTTGTTTATACCGCGGCGACGTATCTTGGCCGCGACTTGCCGATTGAACCGCCACAAGAGGTCGAGCGGCACGGGTTCTATCATCCCGACCATGCCGATTTGTTCGCAACGGCAGAGGAATTCTTGGTGTGGAAGCGAGCGCAGGGAAAGATCTCGCCTCGGCAGCCGCGGTTGCTGATTGCAGTTCACAGCACGGGGTTGTTCTATTCCCATCCGCGCGTGATCGATGCGCTGATTCGAGCCGCGGAACAGCAGGGAGCCATTGCTGGGGCGATCATCGACGGCCGCTCGAAGTTGTATGACGAACAGGCGTTGGCGTTTGCACCGCAGGCGGTCATCCATACTTGCCACAGCATGGATTCCATGCCGCTGCGATTGAAGCTCGATGTGCCGCATTTGCATTCGATTTTCATTCGCAAGCAGTCGATCTCGCAGTGGCAAGAGAGCGTCACGGGCTTGGCCGCCAGCGAACTGGCGTTTCATGTGATCGGCCAGGAGTTGATCGGCGGCATCGAGCCGGAAGTGACGTCGGGAACGACGTCGGGCGGCGGCAGCGCGCAGCGATTCGAGCCGATTCCCGATCGCATCGAGCACTTAGTCCGGCGAGCCATGTCGTATGCTCGACTGGGGCAAACCTCGGCCCCGGAAAAGAAAGTCGCGATCATCTACTACGATCGTGAAATGGGCAAAGGGGAGTTGATGCGCGGCAGCGCCACCGGCATGCACATGAACGGACCGCGAAGCCTGCTGAATGTGCTGGCGGCGATGCAGCAACAGGGATATGCCATGAAACGCGTGCCCAAGTTTGAAGACGAATTGTTGCAATCGATGATCGAGCGCGGCCGGTTGATCGGGGTTTGGGCGCCAGCCGACTTGGATCGATTGGTGCGCACCGGTTCGCCGGTCTTGATTCCCGCGGAGCAATACCAACAGTGGTACGAGCAGAAAGTCCCCGAAGATCGTCGCAAGCAGGCCGACGAGCGATGGGGGCCGCCGCCGGGACGATTCATGGTGTGGGAAGAGCGCGGCAAGAAGTATTTGGTCGTGCCGCGGATCGAGTTGGGAAACGTCATTCTCCTACCACAACCTCTGCGCGGTGAATTGCAAGGGAAGGACACGGCCAGCCGGCAGGCTCACGACAAAATCAGCACTCCGCCCCACAACTACTTGGCGACCTACTTCTGGCTACAGGAGGGCTTTCGGGCAGACGCGGTCGTCCACTTCGGGACGCATGGCTCCGAATTTGCGTTGCCCGGCAAACCCAACGGCATGGCCCGGCGCGATTGGTGCGACATCATCATGGGCGCGATGCCGAACTTCAATCCCTGGATCATCGAAAACATGGTCGAGTCGTCACCGGTGCGCCGACGGGTTTATGGTACCTTGATCAGTCATCTTTCGCCGCCGATCGTCAACGGCGGATTGAGCGACGAGTTGGCCAATTTGCACGAACTTGTCGACAAGTGGGGCACGCTTGAGGCAGGCGCATTAAAAGAAAAGTTTCGCTTGGAGATTGCCGAGCAAACGCGGCAATGCCGGCTCGAAGTGGATCTAAAGATGGTCATTCCGACGGACGGCAAGATGACGGACGCCGACATCGATAAGGTCGGGGAGTACTTGCACGACATTCAAGAGGAGACCACGCCGACCAGTTTGCACGTGTTTGGCGAGCGGCCACGGGCCGATTTGCTGATCCCCTACATGGTCAACATTCTCCGCGCGCCGTTCTTGCGAGCGCTCGGTGAAATCCTAGGCGCACAACAACAGAATGGCGGCGATTTTGATCATCGAATTCGGCCCGCGGCGGAACAACTGGTGGGACTGGTGCTAGAGCGTCATCAATCGCCGACAGACGCCACGAGTACCGTTCTGGGCAAACCGGTCGATGCTCTGTCCGAAGAGATCGACAAGGGGCTGAAATTGGCCGTTCGGTTGAATCAAGATTTCGCCAAGACCACGGACGAGATTGACAACCTGCTGCGCGGATTGGCCGGAAAGTTCATCGAACCGGGACCGGGGAACAATCCGATGCGAAATCCCAACTCCGTTCCCACTGGCCGCAACATGTATTTGCTGAACCCCGATGAAGTGCCGACAAGGCCCTCGTGGGAATTAGGCAAGAAACTGGTTGACGAAGTGATCGCCCAGCACCAGGCCCTGCACGGAGAATTTCCGACGAAACTTGGCTTCGACCTCCGCAGTTCCGCGACATTTCGCGATTATGGCGTGATGGAAGCGCAGATTTTATACGCGATGGGCATCGAGCCGATTTGGGACGACCGGCAATTGGTTCACGATGTGAAACTGATTTCGCGCGAGTCCTTGGGCCGGCCGCGGATCGATGTCTTTATTGCCGCCAGTTCGTGGTATGAGTCGAATCTGCCGAATCGCTTGAATTTGTGGGACAAGGCGGTTCGACTGGCGGCCGAAGCCGATGAGCCGGACAACCCGATCAACGCCAATACTCGCAAAGTACGCGACGCCTTGGCGCGCCAAGGCATGCCGGCGCAGCAGGCCGAGACGTTGTCGGTCGGGAGAATTTTTGGGCGCGCGCCGGGGCGCGAAACAGGAACGTCGATCGGCGAAAGCGTGGCGCGGTCGGGCGATTGGAATTCGCGCGACGAGATCGCGGCTCAATATTTGGCGTCGGAAAAGCACGTCTTCACCGAGGGGGCTTGGGGAGAGAAAGCCGATTCGCTCTACGATCAAGCCATCCAGGGAACGCATACCGTGGTCCGCAGTTGGTCGGATGCCATGACCAGCCCGCTTTCCAGTCAATACACGTGGATGCATGGCGGGAGCCTCAGCTTGGCCGTCGAGACCATGACCGGGAAGCGGCCCGATTATGTGTTTTCGGACGTGCGCGATCCGGACAAATCGGGAATCATCGGCGCAGAAGACGCCTTGCGGCGAGAGTTTCGCGTTCGGTTGTTCAATCGCAAATGGCTGGAAGGAATGATGAAGGAAGGCTACGCGGGGGCCGACCATATCCGGGTGTTGACCTCGAATAGTTTTGGCTGGGAAGTGATGCGGCCGGGGATCGTCGGCAAAGACAATTGGGATGAAATGAAGCGAGTGCTGATCGACGACAAGTTGAAATTGAATTTGCAAGACTGGTTCGAACGGAGCAATCCGTACGCTTATCAAGACGCCACAGCCGTGATGTTGGAAGCCTATCGCAAAGGATATTGGCAGGCCGACGACGAGACGATTCGCCAGGTGGCGGCGGAATATGCTGGCAGCGTCGCTCGGCACGGGCTATCCGGTCATATGACCAGCGGCGGCAATGCGGCCTTGGATCAGCTCGCTCGGCGCAACCTGGAAGGGTTGCCCGGCCCTGCCGCCGCGGAACTGCTGCAAGAATATGGAAAGCGAATCGATGAACAAACGCAAGTCGCCGTCGCGGAGCCAGCGCCGGTCGCCGCTTTGCAGATTGCGCCGGTGGCCGGTGCGCCAGCCACCAGCGCACCCGGTGACAGCGAACCCGGCAGCGCGCCGGCGGAATCCGAGGCGTCCGTTCGATCGCAGTCTGCGTCGGATTCAACCGCGGCGGCCGACCCCGGCAGCGCTCCTGCGCCTGACGCCGCCGGTGCTCCCGCGGACGAGAGTCCAGCGCAGGGGGTGGTCACGGGAAGAAAGTTGGAGCCGCAGCCGGCTGAGCCGGCCAGCGTCACGGCCTTGCCGGTGACCTCAAAGCTCTGGTGGATTGCCGGCGGCGCAGCGGTTTTGTTTTTCTATGGATTGATGTTTCGCAGGCGAGGTTGATGTGACCAACGCGATGGTCGAACTGTTCTATGTGATTTCGCAAGCGTTGCTTGCGCCGGTGATGCTGCTGGTCGTGGTTGCAACCATGCTGGTGATCGTGGTTCTGGGCCAGGCAGTTCGCGAAGCCGTGGAGCGAAAAATCGGGGGGCCGCGCTGGCGGACGTTTTTGCAGGGCTGCCGCGGCCAGTTCAGCGACGCTCGCGGTTGGCAGCAAGCGGCGAAGGTGGGACTGTTGGCGTGGTTGGCAAAAAATTCGAGCGGGGCGAACACAACGGCCGGCGAACTGTCGGCGCTGTTGCCACAAGCGGAGCTATGGGCCAATCGGCATTTGACGCGCTTGCAAGTTCTCGCGCGCGTCGGCCCGATGTTGGGCCTTGCTGGAACCTTAATTCCACTAGGTCCGGCGCTACAAGGGCTATCCTCCTCGAACCTGAGCGAGGTGGGCAGCAATTTGAATATCGCCTTTACGACGACCGTGCTCGGGATCGTCGTCGGAGGAGCAGCCTACGCACTGTATTGCCTCTATCGCGGCTGGTACGAGCGCGACCTGACCGAGTTTGAATATCTGCTTTCGCTGTTTGAGGAAAAACATGATGGGGACGAAGCGAGTCCGGCGCTGGAATCGGGATCAGGACGACGATCCACTGGCCGGCATGGTGAACCTGTTCGATCTGTGGATCGTGGTGGTTGTGGCGCTGATCATCGCCCTGATTGAGACGAAATCGTCGCTTAGCGAGTCGGCGGGCGCGGCCGAGCGAGCGGCGCAGACGGCGGAATTCGTGCCCGCCGACGCGCAGAAACTGCCGAAATATCGAGCGTCGGAAGCGATGCTCACTGGCCGCGGCGAACGGCTGGGAACCGCCTATCGGCTGGATAGCGGCGAAGTCGTTTATGTGCCCATTGGCCAGCCGCCGGCAACGCAGCGGCAGCCGCGGGCCGCAGGCCCCTAATCGACATTTTTCACGGAACCCACCACGGAGGCTTGGACTTCACGGAGCCGACGGCTGAAACGGATGAAAGCTCGACGGTGAAGCTGCTGCCTCTTGCCAGGTATCCGAAGATCGCAATGCCTTGGCTTGCCTTTCGCGACGAGAAATTCGAGCGAATCGGCACCAATGCCGTGTGGCCGATCAGGCGACTCGTCCTGCCAGGCTGGCGACGGTTGCCAATAGCTCGCGCGGCTCGAACGGCTTGGAAATGTGGATTTGGTAGCCGGCGATCATCGCTCGGGTGCGGTCTTCGGAGCGTGCGAAGGCGGTGAGGGCGATGGCGGGGGTTTTTCCACCTTCGGCCACCGGCAAGCCGCGGACGGAACGGATGAAGGCGTAGCCGTCGGTTTCGGGCATGCCGATGTCGCTGACGACGACCTGCGGGCGGCGCGACTTCAACAGACGGAGCGCATCGGCGGCGTTGGCGGCGGTCATGGTTTCCGCATCGCAACGCGCCAGGATTTGCCGAATCAACTCGCGCGCATCAGGCTCATCATCGACAACCAAGACGGCAATTCCCTTCAGGTCGAGCTTGTCGTGAACGATCGTGCCGTTGGCGCGCGTTGACGGATGGTCGGGATGTTCCAGCGAGCGCACCGGCGCCATCGGCAACGACACGACGAACGTCGCCCCTGTTCCCTCGCCGGCGCTTTCGGCCCGCACCTCTCCGCCGTGCAACTCCACCAGTTGCTTGACGATCGGCAGCCCCAAGCCCAGGCCGCCGTGCTTGCGCGTGGTGGAGGAGTCGGCTTGGCGGAAACGCTCGTAGACGTAGGGTAAGAAGTCGGCGCTGATGCCCTGGCCGGAATCGCGGACCACCACTTCCAGGTGCGAGCCGGCGCGCTGCAGCAGCACGTCGACCGCGCCCCCTTTCGGCGTGAACTTGATCGAATTCGACAGTAGATTCCAGACGACTTGCTGCAGCCGGTTGGGATCGCCCGAGACCGTATCGGCCGACGAATCGAGGATCGACCGCAAGTGGATGCCTTTGGCTTCGGCCGCCGGCCGGGCGGACGCGACGGCGGCTTCGATCACGCTCCCCAAATTCAGCAACTGGACGTCGAGCCGAATCTTGCCGGAGAGGATGCGGTTCATGTCCAACAAATCGTCGATCAGTTTGGTTTGCGCGCGGGCATTGCGGAGGATGGTGTCGATGCCAGTTTCGGTTTCTTCGGGGGACAACTGGCCGGTCGCCAGCAGTTGCGACCAGCCGAGGATTGAGTTCAGCGGCGTGCGCAGCTCGTGCGAGAGATTGGCGAGAAATTCGTCTTTCATCGTGTTGATGCGCTCGGCTTCAAGCCGCGCCGCCCGCTCCGCTTCGAGCAGCTTGACGCGTTCCTCGGCCGCCGCGATTTGGCCGGTGATATCGCGAGTGATTTTTGAAGCGCCGACAATCGAGCCGCGCGCGTCCTTGATGGGAGAGATGGTGACGGAAATGTGCAACTGCGTACCATCTTTGCGTTGGCGCACGGTTTGGTAGTCGTCGATTGGCTCGCCGCGTTTGAGCCGCTCGATGATGGCGGCTTCTTCGCTCGCTCGGCCAATGGGCATGAGCGTGGCGATCGATTTTCCCACGATTTCAGCAACCGAATACCCGAAAATTCGCTGTGCCGCGCGGTTCCAACTGGTGATAATTCCGTCGAGGGTTAGGCTGATGATGGCCTCGTGAGAGGATTCGACAATCGCCGCCAGGTGCGCTTGGCCGCGTTCCAATCGCCGCTGCAACGTCACATCGCGCAGGCTCCAGACGCGTCCAGCGGGGCGTCCTTCGAGCGCGATGATGTGCGAGACGCGTTCAAAGATTCGTCCATCGGCAAGTTCGAGGACGTCGAACGTGGAGGGAGGCGACGTCTGGGAAATTTCGTCGAGCCGCGCGATGAAACTTTGCGGGTCGGCGAACTGCTGGCCGCATTCTTGGGCATAGCGGCGGTGATCGCGCTCGTTTTGAACGTCGAGAGGAAGCTGCCAAAGCTCGGCAAAGCGATGGTTGAAGTCGATGGCTTTTCTCTCGCCGTCGGTGACCAAGATGCCATCGGACGTGGCCTCGATGGTGGCGCGGAACAGCGCCAGGGTAGAGTCGGACGATTCGGCGTTTCGTTCGCGTGGCTCGGCGGCACAGGTTCGAGCGTCGTCGATGGGCGTGGGGCCAGGCTGGTGGTTCTCGTCAGGTTGCATCGTTGGAAAACATGGTTTGAATCGACGTTACTGGTTTCTGGCAAACCAGTGGTTTCAAAACGATCAATGAAGGCCGGAGCTTGCCGATAAGCGATTGCGTTCGGCGGCCGACGATTGTGCTGGATGAAGCCAGCGCGGCAACATGAAAACGGCGGGCTGCGCGAAGTTGCAAATTCGTGTAAGTATCGATAAGGAAAGCACTTAAAGCAAGAGTCGTCGGCGATAGGCCGGTCGCGGCAAAGCCAGCCTGCAAAATGGGCATTCGCCGCGCGGCCTGGCAGGGAATGGCGGGTTCACGAAAACCGCGACCGGGGCCAGCACTTCCACAGCAGAAATCGTACCAAGCGGGCATTTCGGCAAACTATTTTTTGGCCCTGAACTTCGCTCGGTTTTGCCAACCGCGGGCCAGTATACCAAAATACCCCAAAAATGCGCGGTCGGTGCGGTCTTGTTATGGATGGGTTGAGCGGGCGATGGTGGCGCGCCGAGCACGGAATCGACGGGCGACGGCCACAGCGCCAACGGCCGACCACAGAATCGAGATGGCACTCGCAGGTTCGGGGACTTGATAGGCCAGGAAAAGGTTTCCACCATCCACAACAAAATTGAGATGCTGGAGCAGCAGCGGATCGGCGCTCTCGATCGACGGCCCGAGTTCAATCGACGTTGCAGCAGCGTCGAATCCGGTAATCGTGTCGGCGGAAGCGATCAGCCAGCGATTCCCTTCGCCGACGGGAAGCAACGTCTTGGGCCAGCTCGCGATGCGCAGCTTCATGGGCGCGCTCGGAGTGGCGTCGAACAGCAATTCACCGGAGATGCTCAGCAAATCCCAACCGTCGGCGATGCCGGCGACGCCGAATGGATTACCCAGCTCCCACTCGTAGATCGAGCCCGGCCCGAAAATGAGCCGATCGGCGAAGTTGAGTTGTCCGGGCGACTGGCCAGGGGAAACGGCGGCGTTATCGAGCAACTGCACCGGATTTTCGATCAGCCCCTGGCCGGTTAAACTCTTGCCGTTGCCGAAAGCAAGTGGAGCCAGTTCCTGATTGACGTTAATCCTGAGCGAATGACCGTTGGGAACGTGCGCGGAAGGGTTGAATAGAAATTCGCCGATGTATCCATTTTCGATATTCAATACGGAATGAGTTGCGCCGGCCACAATGCGACTTTGAAGGTCAACAAGCCCGGCATGCTGCAGATAGTCAGGTTCCGGATTTCCGACGCTGATTTCGACAGTTCCGTCAAGCGTCAGATCGCCGAATAGCCGCGTGGGGCCTGCGCTGGCAATTGTTAGCCGAGATTCGCCGGCCAGTCGCATCGGCCCATGCACATCGACGCCGGACAAGTAGGAATTTCCCGATACGCTGACGCTGCCCATGATTCGCTGCGCTTGGGCGAAGCTGTTGATGCCTACGATTGCTCCTCCCGCGAGCGTCAACGGATTGGTCAGATTCAACGGACGGGGCAGCAAATTTCCGCCCGCCTCAATGGTGATATTTCCATTGCCGAGCGAATCGTCGAAGACCATGTCAACGGTTGCCGATTGAATGAAAACGTTGCCGGTGTAATTCCCTCCGTGGTTTTGCATCGCAATACGCAGCGGGCTACCGGAATTCGTCATTCGATTGTCGAAGATCAGATCGCCACTGCCGCGAAGCGAGGCAAGAAACCCCTTCGGGTTGTTACTATCGTACGGGTAAGCGATTAGGCGGGTCGGCTGAGTGACTTCAACGGTTCCGGTAATTCGTTCAAATTCGAGTGCGCCTCCTGTCAACGTGATATGATTTGGCGCTTCCTGTGGCAAGACAAGCGTGCCGCCGGCAGTTTGGAATTTGGCATTGTCCAATCCTTTAACCGTCAGTTGTCCTTCTTCAACAACGACCTCGCCGTTGTAGATTATCGATTCCGACATTCCAGAGCCTTGGATTTCTCCCTCGCCAACCGTGCGTTTGATGATCGAGCCGTTGCCGACGATTAGGCCGGGACTAAAACTGCCGTCTTCCAGCACGAGTTGATCGAACGAAAGGATTGCACCACCCCCCCCGGATCGTGCAATACTGCCGCCGCCGGCGATTCGCACGTTGCCAAGATGCCGCGGCAATTTGGACGAATAATTTATCTCTACTTCGCCGCCAACGACCTGCAGGTCGCCGTCGAGAGGCAATGCCGTGGCGCTTTGGAGAATCAGACCTTCGCTGGCCACGTAGGTGCCGCCGTCATAGGAATTGTCGCCGGCCAAGTAAACCAATCCGCCTCTAGCAATCGTAACGGTGACCGGATTGGTATCGTTGTCGACGATGTTGGCTGAAATGTAACCGCCGTGCAAAATCAACTCATACCCGCCAAGCTTCCCGGCGGTCACGTTTCCGTTTTCGACCACGCCGTTCAACATGCCGCCGGATTCGACGGTCAAGCTGTGATTGGCTAAATCGAGTTTAGCCTGAGCTTCAAAAGAAATGGAATTGATTGTTTTGTCGCTCGCCAAGAACGTCGACGTCATTGTCGAAATCCGTACGTTGTCGGTCGGCTTTGCCGTGTTAAGATTGTTGGTCGAACTGACAATCGGGGCGAGCCCTTGGTCGGTGATTGTGGCGAAATTCGTGATTCGATTCCCCGACAATGTGCGGCCCTCGACAACCATCCAAGGTAGCAGGCCACCAACCAATTGCGGCGGCGTGGTGACATGGATCTGGGCCGAATGGCCAAGCCCCACGGAGGCCGCGGCGCCGCGCTGCCGGTCGAGATGGTTGATGTCGATGCGGTGCAACGGCGAAATTTGGTAGGGCGTTTCATTCGTGTAAAAATTCAGCGTCGAATCGCCTTCCAAGAATGACACCGTCCCGAGCGACTCGCTGCTTGCAACGGTTGCGTTCGGTGAGAATGCCAATACGCCTCCCATCAACTGAATGGGAATATCGTCTCCGATTCGATCGGGTAAGTTGGTGGCACGATTGTCAAGGAATAAGCGGCCTTCTTGATAGCTCTCATCGGAGCGTACTCTAATCGCCGAAGTGGTCAAAAGTCTTCCACCGTCGGTTAAAGTCAGCCACCCCTCGCGAACGTCCGTGACTCCAGCATACGTATTTTCACCGCCGAGGATACTAACCCGATTATTCATCCCGCGCGTTGTCAGCGAGCCGCCGGTCACTGGGCCAACCAGGTGGAGTTCTACATAGCTGCTGGACGAATCGTCGGAGCCACCCAACACCGAGCCGACCGTGCCCAGATCGAGGCGTCCATTGATCTGAACAACCTGCGACACGGTCGCCGATTCCTGAATAAATAGTCCGCCGGTATGCTCGATGCCGGTGGCATTGTTCAAATAGACGTCATCGTGGATGGTGAGCTCACCGATCGCCTTGAGCACGGCATCGCGCGAGCCGTTGACGTAGGTCCCCCCTGAGGGAGCACCGAGCGAGCTGTCGGAGTCAACCTGGAGCACGCCTTTTTCGATGTCGATTCGGCCCGGGTAGTCTCCCAGGTTGGTGAGGGCACCCAATTGGCCCGTCGACTTGCGGATTGCGCTTGCGCCGGTGATTCGGCCGTTGATTTCACCCTGTTGCAGTTCGAGCGGCGCGTTCGTTTGCAGCGATCTGTTGGGCGCAACGACAATCGTGCCTTTTTGGCGAACCACCAGCGAATCGATCGTGGAATCTTCCATGATTTCGAGATAGCCATGATTGACATCGTAAAACTGGTGGTAACTGCTCGGCGTATGGATCTCGACGTGCTGCTCGCCGTAACCGGGATTCTGCGTCGGCCCCACGAACTGCGGCAGGCGCGCGACCGCGGTATTCAGCACGACCCTCCCACCGCTGCCGACATGAATATGTTCGGCCGTCGCAGCATTGATCGTGAGAAGGCCGTTGCCAACGACGACCGTGCCACGCAGCGCGCTGCCGAGGGCTTGCGGAGTGTTGGCGAAAACCGGTCCATTAATTTTAGCGATGTTGGTGAATGTATTTTCGGCGTTGAGATTCACCAAGCTAAAAACGACTGGATTGTCGCCCGAAATCACGCCGTTGAAAGTTCCTCCAAGCAGACTGGCGCCACCGATTCCGGCGTCGAGGTGTATCGACCCGTTGTAAACGCCAGTTCCTCGAATCGTGCCCCATTTGATCCTCACGTCGCGATTGAGGGGCTGATCGCTACGAAAATTGGTCATGCTCGCGTCGCCGACGTGAATTTCACGCTGTGGCACTTCGTGCAACTCCAGCGCGCCCCCCAACATTTCCAGTGGCGCATTGCCGCTGCCGAGCGCATCGACGTGGTTGATCGAGAGCGTGCCTCTGCGAATTTCGGTCGGACCGCCATAGGTGTTCGCAACATTGAAAGTTACGACGGCGCCATCATAGTCGGTGTCTACCACGGTTGAACCCGCATGCGCAAGCGGCATGGAATCGACTTGAATGCTCGATGCGAATCGCAGATTACCCGTGCCGCTCGTGCCGCCCGTGAACGTCGCGCCCAATCCGCGGAGCGTGGCCGTTTCGCTAGGAGTCTGTCCGGGAACTGAAGACGACAGTCAATTCGATCCAGACGGGTGAGGTGGTGGTAGCGCGCGAGCGGTTGCGAGGCAAATGAGTGGCGCAAATGCCTCGGAGTCTGGGGAAAGGAG
>JADZDJ010000205.1 GCA_020851115.1 Pirellulales bacterium | reverse complement strand
GAGGTTCGGGGTGGGTGGCCGCGAGCCACGGGCCACCAATAAAAACGCCCGCTTCGCCGGAACGTCCGGCGGCGGGCTTCGATCGGATACCGCGGCCGTGCCTGCCCGGCGGCTCTCACGAATACGGTTCAGTTGTTTACTGCACCAGCCAGTATACGGATGTTCCGGGACGTGTCAAGAGGATGGGGAAGAATTTTGGGCCGGGGGTGGACGGTGCGCGGCAGACAAAAGGTGGTCGATGGCAGGCAGCAAGGGATGAGGTGGTAGGTAGGGTGGTCCCTTCTCGCTGAGATGCCGTTGAAAATGGGCAAATCGAGGTTGGAATTGCTGGGAATGCTACCACGGGGGGTGAATCTGTGGAGAAATAGGCAGACTTTGCCGATTATTTCTGATGCGCAAACTTTGCGGGCACTTCCGTGCGATGCTAGCAAGGTTGACATGTTGCTCAGTTCTGTCGCCGTACAGCTAGTTCCGTCGATTGGCTGCCGTTGAATGAGATTATTTCGCCCAGGCATTCGCGAAATGGTTCGCTTATTGCTGTCCGCCGCAGGGCTGGCGGTCATGGCGGTCGCGGTCTGCGCGCAGGGGGTCGCTCAGCCCGGCCAAGGCGAAACCGCGGGGCAGCCAACGCTAGCAGGCTCCGCGGCGGTTTTGAATGCCTATCGGGTGGCGGTGGAGAGCGCCGAGACGACCGTCCGAAATCTGGCGGCCCAGTTTCCGCCGGAATCTGGCACTCGGATTTCCTACGATGCTCGCACGGCGCAGCTTTTGGTATTCGCCCCGCCGGCGGTTCAACAGCAAGTTGCCGCCAAGCTAGGAGTTCGCGGGCAAGCGCCGGCCGCCCCAGGGCCGACGCCCGCCCAAACGCCGCAGAAGGCTCGCGGCCCTAAAGTCGTGCCGCTGCAGCGGCTTAGTCCGCAAGACTTTGAATTGACGCTGGCAAAAGTGTTTGGCCGCCCGCTACCGGTGAACGTCGAACGCGGCGGCCAGTGGGCGCGTTACACGCTGGCCACGCGCGGCGGGAGCGTGAGCTTGATCGTCGATCGCGCGGCCAAGCAAGTTGCGCTAGAAGGACCGGTGAAGCTGGCCGACGCTTGGGGACGAGTCATCGAAGCACTCGACCGCCAAGCGGGGCAACCGGGAGAAGATACACACATCGTGCCGCTGACCACTTCGCGACGCGCCGACGTGGCCAAGGCGCTCCAAGTTTTCGGTCGCGGCAGCCTGGTCGGTTCGCCGCGACCGCCGGTGAAGCTGGTCGCCAGCGGCACGGATTCGGCCGCGCTGCCGCTGAAGCAAGATTCGGCCGCCGGCCGCCTGATCGGCATGATTTTCCAGCAGCGTGGCGAAGAAGCCGAAGGCGAAACTCAAGCGGGTTCAGCGCCGCCGCAGGACGCTCAACACTCGCCGCCCGACGAGGCGCAGCAGGCCATGCCGCCGAACGAGGAGCAAGGCGAGCCCGCCGGCGTGGAAGGGGGCAGCGGGTTGATCGGCCCGGTGCAGATCGAGTATTTGGAAGAACTCGACACGCTCGTCATTCGCGGCCATCCGGCCGATGTCGAAAAGGTGATGCAGATCATCAACCAGATCGAGCAGCTCAGCGGCGAGACGCAGCCGCAGATCGACATTTATCGGTTGCGTCACGTCAGTAGCCAGGCGATCAGCACGCTGGTGCAGCAACTTTACGACCAGGTGCTTGCCCCGCGCCAAGGCCGCGTCAACATTACGCCGCTGGTGAAGCCGAATTCGCTGTTGCTGGTGGGTCGTCCGGAAGCGGTCAGCGGAGTGATCGATTTGGTGAAGCGGCTGGATATTCCGGTCGGGCCGGCCGCGATGTTTCAGGTGTTTGGGTTGCAGCACACTTCGGCGGCGGCGGCGAAGCAAACGATCGACGGATTTTTCCTGGCGCGGGCGACGGGCTTGGGGGGACAACCGACGGTGGTTGCCGACTTCCGCACCAACTCGATCATCGTGCAGGGCAGCCCGAACGATCTGCAAGAAGTGCAAGCGCTGCTGCGGAAGATCGATATCGCGACGACGCCGGCCGTCAACGAGCTGCGCGTCTTTCCGCTGCGCAATTCGGCGGCCGAGGAGCTTGCGCAAACGCTGCAAGACGCGATCAGCACCGAGCAGCCCGGCGCGCAGCAACCGCAACAGCAAGGGTTTCAGTTTCCGGGCCAAAATCAGCAGCAGCAACAACAGCAACCATCCTTTCAGCAGCAAAATCAGCAAAACCGTCCGGGGCAGGGATTGCAGCCTCGCTCGACGGCGCTGCGGTTTGTGACGGTGGATGGCGAGCTGAAGCAGGGCTTGCGCTCTGGCATTCTTGCCGACGTGCGGATCACGGCCGACCCGCAAAAGAACACGCTGCTGGTGTCGGCTCCGGCCGAGAGCATGGAGCTGATCGCGGCTTTGATTCGGCAGCTCGACGAAATGCCGGCGGCGCAAGTGCAAATCAAGGTGTTCACCGTCGTCAACGGCGACGTGGCCACCTTGACCACGATGTTGCAGAATCTGTTTGGCCAGTCGACGAATCCGCAAGGCCAGAGCGGGCTGGGCGGGTTTGCGCAGCAAGTGGGCCAAGGGGAAGGCGGAACGCTCATCCCGCTGCGGTTTTCTTACGATCAGCGGACCAACAGCATTATCGCTTCGGGTTCGACCAGCGAATTGCTGGTGGTGGAAGCGGTGCTGGCGCGACTTGATGATATCGACGTTCGCACGCGGGAAAGCACCGTTTATCGGTTGAAGAACGTGCCGTCGCTCGACGTGGCCAACGCGATCACGCAGTATCTCTCGACCGAGCGGCAGTTGCAGCAACAGCTTCAACCGCAAGGCACGCTGAATCCGTTCGAGCAGATCGAGCGGGAAGTGGTGGTGGTGCCCGAGCCGGTCAGCAACAGTTTGATCATCAGCGCGACGCCGCGATTTTATCGCGAGATCATCAAGCTGATCGAGGACATCGACCGCCGGCCGCCGATGGTGATGATTCAGGTGCTGATTGCCGAAGTGACGCTGAACAACACCGACGAATTCGGCGTGGAGATTGGCTTGCAAGATTCGGTGCTGTTCGACCGCAGCCTGGTGGGCGTGCCGGATTTCATCACCCGCACGGTGACGACGAATCGGCAAGTGAACGGCACGGCCATCAGCACGCAAACGCAGGAAATCGTCGGTGCCAGCAACGACCCTGGCTACGACTTCAACAATGCCGCCAATCCGGTGATTCCCAACAGCGCCAGCGACCGGGCGTTGCAACGATCGGGTCACGTGGGCGGCCAGGGGCTGTCGCAATTCGCGATGGGCCGGATCAATCAGGAGCTGGGCTACGGCGGCTTTGTGTTGTCGGCCAGCAGCGAAGGAGTGAGCGCGCTGCTGCGGGCATTGGCCGAGTGCCGGCGTTTGGACGTGCTCAGTCGGCCGCAGGTGATGACGCTCGACAATCAGCCGGCGTACGTTCAGGTCGGCCAGCGAGTGCCCCGCGTCAACGCGACCAGCATCACGCAAACTGGGCAGACGAATTCGGTGATCCTCGACAACATCGGCATCATTCTGGGCGTCACGCCGCGGATCAGCCCCGATGGGCTGGTGGTGATGCAGATCGACGCGACCAAATCGGAATTGGGGCCGGAGGCGGAAGGGATTCCGATTTCGATCAACGAGACGGGGCAAGTGATTCGCTCGCCGATTTACAACACGACCGTGGCCTCGACGACGGTGAGCGCCGTGGACGCGCAAACGGTGGTGCTGGGCGGCTTGATCACCCAGCGGAAAGATCAACGTCATCGCCGCGTGCCGTATTTGTCGAACCTGCCGGTGGTGGGCTATTTGTTTCGTTACGATTACACGGCGCAGCGGCGCACCGAATTGTTGATCATCATGACGCCGCACATCGTTCGCAACCAGGACGACGCCGACCGGATCAAGCAGATGGAAGCGGCCCGCATGAGCTGGTGCCTGGGAGATGTGATCAAGCTCGACGGCGACCGCGGCCTGCGGCAACGAACCGATGAATTCGCCGACGACGAAACCACGGTGATCTATCCCAATGTTGACGCGATGCCGACACCGGCCGCGCCGCCGCCGCACGAAGAACTAGGCCCGCCGCCACAGCCCGCGACGCCTGCGCCCGGCGGGCCGGTGTTGCAGCAAAGCAAGACCGACGACCCGGAGAAGCTGGGCCATCGCTGAACCCATGACCCGCGGGTTGCCCCACGGAGACAAACCTTGGAGACCGGCGGACGATACGATTGATTTCGCGCCTCGCAAGCAAGCTGGTGACGCCATGATCGATTTCCGAACGGCTAATTTTTTTATGCTGCTGTCGCTCGTTGGGCTGTGCGGCTGCGCGGAATTCAATTTGCGGCAGCGGATTCCTTGGGGAGAGGGCAGGAATGGCCGCTTCGAGACGCCGATGAAAATCGTGCCGTTTTGGTCCGACACGGTGCTCAACGAGGCGGGCAAAATGGGAACCCGCGGCTTCGGCGGCCGGCTGTTGTTCTATGGGAAAGATCCGAACAAGCCCGTGCGCGTGAAGGGGACGCTCACCGTTTACGCCTTCGACGAAGATCATCGCGATCCGAAAAACGTGGTGCCCGACAAGAAGTTCGTGTTCTTGCCCGAGCAGTTTCAAAAGACCGGCGACAAGAACGAAGTGGGCTATTCGTATAACGTCTGGATTCCGTGGGATGAAGTGGGGGGGCCGCAAAAGAACATCAGCTTGCTGGCCCGCTTTCAATCTGAATCGGGCGGATTGACCGTCAGCGAATCGACGAAGCTGTCGTTGCCAGGAATTTCGCCGAGCGAGCCGCCGACGACGACAACGCTCAGCGCCGCGGCGATGAATGTGGCCGGGGTGGCGATTCCCAAGGCGATTCCGCTGGGAACGGCCGGCGGGACAGCGCCGTCACGGTTCGGCCCGGCCGGCAGCGCAACGCCCATGGCCGGAGTGCAGCAGGCAGCATTTCAGCAACCGGTGAGCCTGCCGCAAGCGGCAGGTGGCGGCGCGATCGAAGCGGCGGCCGGTACGACGACAAATGCGGCCGGCATGACAACGACGGTCAGCGTCGGAGCTCTACCGCCAGAGGCCGTCTCGGTCTTGGCGCCCGCGGAGCCGCGAATGGCGACGACGACGATTCCGCTCGGGCCGCAATCGGCGCACCGAATGCAGATGGCTGCCGTCCATGGCGCTCAACTGCCAGCCGTGAAGGCGCAGCCGGCGACGGCGATGGTTCCGGCCTATCCAGGGGCCGCTGCAGCGGTGCAGCGAACGTCGCAGAATGGGGCTGCCGCGGGTGGATTGCCGCCGACTAGCGCGGCAAGCGCGAATTGGCCGACGACGGCAACACCGGCGCTGGCAAATCCGGCGCTGGCAAATCCGTCTCCGTCGGCGGCGGCAGCACCTGCAAATCGTTTTGGACCTTGGCAACCCCCGGTTCAAGCATCGCCATTTGCGCCGCGAGATCTCGCTCGTGATTACTGGCAACGACACCCTGGAGAATCACAGTCTGCCCTTGGAGCGCCGCCTGAATGGGCCCACCCGTAAGCTTGTGCGACTCCGAAAGTTGTTTGGAAAGGCGACTGGCGATGGCCGGCGAAACGGGGCCAGCCGATCCGAAATCGGCGACGTAGACACGTTGAATGGGGGAGCGCTCTTGCCGATTGCGGCCGTTGCGATTTTGATTCTGCCGATTGCGATTTTGCCCCTGCCCGAAATTGTTTTGGTTGCCAAAACCGTTGCGGTTGCCCATCAATTGCGACATCGCTCCAACGAATGACTGCGCCTGCGCGGAATCGTTGCCCACAAACTGCCCCGGACGTTGATTCTGCCGCAGAAAGCGCTCATTGCCGGTGATCGATCCGGCAGCCTGCTGGTTCTGTAAACCGAGACCGGCGGGCATGCCGCCGCCGAGCGCTCCAGCGCCTCCGCCGCCGAACGAACTTTGCGCGGGATTGAAACCTCCGCCCAGCGTGCGCGAGCCGAACATGCCGTAATTGGACGATTGCCCCAGGCCGGGACTTAATGATCCGCTGCTCAGGCCGCTCATGTTGCCGTAATCCTTTGTCATGCCAATTTGGTTGCCAAATTGTGCGCAAGCGCACTGGGCAACTGCCAGCAAGAAACCGGCGGCGAGCAGCGACAGAAGGGTAAAGGATTTCATGTTTCGAACATCGGCAGCGGAAACACGCTGTCCCGAGCCGCGCTCGTGATAAAGCAGGGGCGAAACGCTCCCAAACAGTCGCGGCTCGGCTTTCAGCGGACGCTGTCCGCACGACGGCAAGCGATGTACCTTACCATGTTTTTCGGTGAATCTCAACAAAATTGCATCCACGATCTTGCCTGGTCGACGCAGTTTGACGAAATCGCGTGCATTACGGAGACGAATCGCATTCGCTGCTGAAATTTCTGTCATTAAATTCTACGCCATCGGCAAAATTTTCCCTAGCACCCTTGCACACGCATCTTTCCTATTTACACTGACGCCTTCCAAGTTGCCGATTCCGGGAGCCGAGTGGAAGCGGCGGCGAAAACTCGAGCATGGACTGCGTGCCGCTCGGCTCGCGGCACTCACAATGATGGAGCTTCTCGATGAATAAATTCTACGTTGCGGCATTGGCGTGCGTTTCCCTCGTTGCCGTCAATGCCAACGGGGCCGATAGCTATGCGGCGGCCTATAAGACGATGCAGGAAACGGGCAAGCCGCTGGTGGTGTTGATCGGCGCGGATTGGTGCCCGGCCTGTCAGTCGATGAAAACCGGCACCATGCCGCAACTCGCCCAAGACGGCAAACTGAACGACGTGGCGTTTGCGATCGTAAACATCGATCACCAAGCCCGCATTGGCCGGGCGATGATGGAAGGGGGCCTCATTCCGCAATTGGTGATTTACACCAAAACCGACGACGGCTGGAAGCGCGATCGGCTGATTGGTGGGCAAAGCGCGGAGTCGGTGCAGCAGTTTTTGGCGAGCCATGTCAAGGCGCGCCCCGCGGTGGAAACGGTTGGGCAGCGGCAATAGCCGGATTAGATCAACATCGCCAAATGGCTGAAGCGATTCTCGATCCCCATTGGCTCGACGGGTCGAGGACGTTGAGGACGAAATGTATAGATATTGCCAGCTTGCCATTGTGGAACAATAAGGCGAAGCGTTCTGTCATCTGAGGTTGTCAAGGGAAGCTCCAGATAAGGTTCAGATGGCGATTACATTTCCGCAATGAGGCTAACGCCCCGGTTCAGCGGCGGGCCGCGCAGCAGACCGTCCGCTGCAACCGGTTGTTAGGACCGCGGGAAAAATAACTTCGGTGTTTAGTTGGTATACTTGGATCGGTCTCCAAGGAGGAAATCCGATGCAGGTTTACGATTCGAAGGTGGAACGGCGGATGGCGAATTTTTATGGTTCGCTGTCGGAGAAGGACCGGCGGCGATACGCGGCGGTGGAGGCCGCCAAGCTGGGGCACGGCGGCAAGGTCTACCTCGCTCGGTTGTTCGGTTGCGACCCCGACACGATCGCGGCGGGCAAGCAGGATGTGGACGAGTTGCCAGCGGATGCGGCCGCAGATCGCATCCGAAAAAAAGGGAGGTCGGAAGCCAGCTAGCATCGCCGATCCCGAATTGGTTCCTCGGCTGCGGGAAGTCGTCGAGGACCACACGGCGGGTTCGCCGGTCAAGCCCGGTCCGTTGTGGACGAATCGGTCGCCCGGCGAGTTAGCCGATGAACTTGGCAAACGAGGGCACACGGTCGCTCCCAAGACGATTCGGCGGTTGCTCCAGGAAGCGTTGGGATTGTCGCGTCGGCAAATGGTCAAAACGCTGGCGATGGGTGAAAGCGCAGACCGTGAGGCCCAGTTTCAGCAGTTACAGAAGATCAAAAGCGAATTCTTGGAGCAGGATTTTCCGGTGCTCAGCATCGACACGAAAAAGAAAGAGTTGCTCGGTAAATTTCACCGGCGGGGTCCGGCTTGGACCACTGGCCGCGTGCGGGCTTGGGACCACGCTTTTCCCACGTCCGCCTGGGGCAAAGTGATTCCCTACGGCGTTTATGACCTCGCGCGCAACGAAGCGCTGGTATACTTGGCGCAAGGGGCCGACACCGGGCAGTTGGCCGTCGACGCCGTGCGGCACTGGTAGTATCGTCTGGGCAAGTGGCATTACCCGACCGAGGCACTGCTGTTGCTGTTGGCCGATTGCGGCGGCAGCAACAGCTACCGGATCGGCTTGGTTCGCCAGCAGTTGCAGGCGTTGGCCAATGGGCTCGACAAAGTGATCCACATGTGTCATCTTCCACCCTACTGCTCGAAATACAATCCGATCGATCATCGCCTGTTTTGTCATCTCAGCCGGTCGCTCAAATCACTCTTGCTGCAAAGCGTCGAGCTCATTCGCGAAGCCATCGCCCGCACCACGACCAGGCAAAGACTGCGAGTGGTCACCGAGTTGGCTCGCAAACTCAATCCCTCCGGCGTCAAAGCCTCCCCAAGCTATCTCCAGCAAGAAACCGTCATTCGATACTCGATCCTTCCTCAATTCAACTACCGCTTCGAACCTCAATAAACACCGAAGTTATTTTTTCCGCATTCCTTAGCCTGATTGGCGGTCAGGTTTACCGGGTGCTCTCTCCAAACGGATGAGCGTTGTCAAAGCGTTTTACGATCGTCAACAGTCGAAAGGCCATCCGACGACCCTTCTTCTTTCGGCTATAACACAGTTTTACGAATGTAATCAATTGCCCGGAATTCTCTACGGTTCTCGGTGCATAGTGCGAGCAAGAAGACGCCGCACCGCTTTCAGGCGTTGATGAGCTTTGCTCGTCGCGTGACTTCGAGCTCGCTGGCCTACGCGATTCGAAGGCATGACTCAGTGGCGAACAAAATGCCCAGCATTACGGACGACATTCTCACGAACGCATGGTAAACTGTTTGAGCCGCGATGGCCGGCTCAGGTCGGCCACGTCCAACTTTGGGGAAGCACCGGCTGTCGCGGCTCTTTTTACTCAACAGAGATTGCCCGCATTGAGAGCCGTTAAGATGCCTTGTGATAGGTGGCCAACCGGCGGCTAAGGTATTTGTTCAAGATTGCGTCTCGATATTCGGCGGCAATCCTCGTGCGACCTTCCATCTTCCATATTGGCTTGCTTCCATCCGGCGAGTGCCAGAGAGTCGGCCTGCTCGAACGCTTCGCGTTCAATTTCCTGCCTCTCATTCTCTGAAAGCGATTTCCAATAGCCTTCTCGAATCCGCTCTTCAGAATCGAGCAATCGACGAGTTTGCGCGAACCGCCAAAACGACTCCTGCTCCGCCGATCGCTTCGACCGCGCCATGCCAGGTCTCCCAAGTTAGAAGGTGTTTGTTAAACGCTAGCATCATGGAACCTGGGCCGTCTGGATACAATTGGGTTGGGGCAACATCTCGTTTTCAGGAGGCCGAGCCATGAGAGCACCAGCGCGAGCCAGGTACGATAGT
>JADZDJ010000204.1 GCA_020851115.1 Pirellulales bacterium | reverse complement strand
CAATGCCGACCCGCGAACCGTGGAAATGACAGCCGATACGCTGTGCGGAACGCGTGAGTGGGAGCGAGCGGCCGATTTTTTGCAACGTCGCATCAACGATTATCCGGCCGATTATCGTCTGCGGTATTTGCTCGCCGTGGCGTTGGAGGAAGCCTCGCGAACGAATGAGGCAGTGCAGCAGTTTTTGCAACTACTTTCCGACCAAGAGGAGTTGCCCACGAAAAAGAAATCGGCTCCATCGCAAATGCCGCAAATGGGGAGCTACTACGATATGATCCGCCAAATCATGCCGGCGGATGCTGTCGAATGGTTGCAGCTCGCCCAATATCGCTATTCGGCATACGCCTATCGGCAGCAGCAATCGTATGGCGCGCCAGTGATCCGATCGGTGGCAGGCGGCATGCAGCGCAGCGCCGTGCAGATTCCAAGTAGTATCGACAACGTTCGGCCGATGGCGGTATCGCACCTGCTTTCGATCGCCGCGACGCTCGACGACGATAAACTCGACGACGTGTGCAAGGAATTGGAATCGTGCGGCATCAAACAAGCGAAGGTCCTGTCGCGGCTTGACCCGAACCGCCAGGATTTTGCAGCCATCCTGCCAGACATCCTGGACAAAGATCCGGATAACGAAACGGCGTTGGCGCTCATGGCGGTGCAGTCGATGGGGATTCGGACCGACGCCCTCAGCCCTTACTGCGCAAAGGCATTCGAGAAGTTCCGTAACAATCGTCCGCAGCTCGCATTCATGGCGGCCGTCCAAGCCGGGATTGCGGCAGCGAGAACGGCAGGCACCGACGAGAGCGACGCAAACAATGGCGAAGATGCGGCAAGCAACAAGTATCTGGATGAAGCGCTCAAGATCGGAGCCACATTCGACCATCCGAACCCAATGATCGTGATGTCGCTGACAATGGTGCTTGGTGGCCGCAACATTGGTGGACAAGATGCGGAAATTGGCGACACATACCGACAAAAGTTCTCGCAGCTCATGATTCAATGGTATCCGGAGTTGAGTAAGTCGCCCCAATACGGCAGTTGGACGTTCTATTACGCTGCACAATCGCTGGTCAAGAACAGTGATCCGGCCAGCTACATGCGGTTTCTGGACGACGAAGTCGCGCGTTGGCAACAAGGCGCTCTTGGAGGTCGTGCTGGTGTCATCACGGCGCAAATGGCCTACGGCCGGCAGCCGCGTTTGCTGCCAAGCGCCAGCTTTCCGCCGATGCAATTGAGTGATTTTCCACCCAACGTACTCGCACTTTTTGCCGCCAACCAGGATCCGAATTATTCGCCGTACGGAAATCAAACAGCGACGTTCGACGAAGATACCGCGAAAAAGGTTGGGCCGTTGTTGGAAAAGGTCACAAGCCCGATTCTGCGGATTTTGTTCGCGCATAAAGCCGAATTGCCGGACCGAATCGACGCGGAACTCAAAACATTGCTCGCGGCGAAGTCGCCCGTGCTGGATGCCTACTTGCTCGCGGCCAGTCTGGCCGCGGAGAAGGAGAACCATGCGGAGGCGGTTAAGTTGTTGGAGACGTCGCAATACCTGCCCATGAAACAGGACGTGCGGCAGCAAGTTGATGCGGCAATCGTTGCCAGTGTGTTGACGTTGAAACAGAAGTCGGCCGCAATCGACGAGCACCTGCTCGATGTCGGACAGAAGGCCAGTTTGCGGCTTCGCCGCGCGCGGCTCGATGGGCAGCAGCGTACCGAGTTAATCGCGGCCATGGAAGAACTCGGGCTCAAAAAGGAAGCGGACAAGCTCGACTCGCTCGCGGCGGCCAGCAATACGCCGCGTTCCAATTTGTCACCGGCCGTCGCGTATTCGGGGCCCGCATCACGCACGGGCAGTGATCAAATTGCCAAACTTATCGGGCAAGGCAAGCGTGATGCGGCCGCACGCCAACTGGCAAACGATGTGACGGCCCAAGTTCGACAGTTACTCGCCAATCCGCAAAATGCATCGTACTACCGGCGACAGATGTTTCGGCAGGTGCGTCAGCAAATCGATGGCAACGGCCTTACGGACGACGTGCTGAAATTGTTGGATCCCGGTGATTCCAAGAACGTGCAGAAATTCGTTGACTATGGCATCGCGTGCGATTTGCTCGGCCGTCCGCAGGCCGCTCGGACGGCGCTCGAACAAGCCGTAACGCTTCGCCCCAAAGATGATGCCGCACGGATGCAACTGATTCTGTTGATCACCACCGAGGACCCTCCGTCCGCGGCCAAGCAGTTGACACATATTTCCAAATCTGGGCGAGGCGCATTTGGTCAAATGATCGCCGGGCGGTTGCAAGATTGGGAGTCGTCATTCGAAGAGCGAATCGGGTTTGCCCGGCTTGCTGTCGAATACCTGAAGGTGCTCGAACCTGGTGACGTGGCGCAGGCTTACTGGATTGACAACCTCATGACAATGATTGGCCGACAGATGAGCGGGCGTCGCGGCGGCTTGCCCTCGCTGTACGCGGTCAATCCTAGCGAGCGGTCACAATCCGCCAATCAGGCGGAAATCATGACGGAGCGTCGCAAGGTGCACGATGCGCTCTGCGAGCAGATGCTCTCGATGCCGGAACTCGCGCGAATTGGTTTCCGCCACTTGTTGGCGGCTACCCAGGCCCAGAACAAACCGGTTGATGCATTTGCCGAACATGCGGTGCGGATTCTCACATCCGAAGCCGATGCGAAACCCAATCGCCCCGCTGTGCGTCAGACCACGTATTATGTCAATGGCGAATCCGAAGTGCGGTTCCGCGGCCCGGAAGAGTTCCTTGCCCGGCGCGCGTGGAAATCGGGCGAATGGAACGAGATCGATGAAACGTTGCTGCCGAAGCTCGCCGGCGACAAGAACCGGCAAGCGCGCGAACGGCTCACGCAACTTGCATCACTGTACCGCTGCGACGAGGCGCAGTTTTCCGGCGAGGCCGAAAAAGCCGTTAAGCATTTCCGGCCGCTCCAACCGGGACAGGCCAACGAGGGGCTGGCAATTGCCGTTGATGTTTGGGCCGATCGTGGTTTGAAGGTCGATTTACAGCCGCTCATTATCAAGCAGCTTAAACTCGATTCCACGGCCCAGAATAGCTACCAGGCGCCAGGTTACGTTGTTCGGTACATCGAAGGCACCGCGCAGCAATCGGATCGCGAACGCCAGCTTGCGTTTCTTGAGGAAGTCGCGGCGGTGTACCTTGGTCCGGCGGAAAAACGCAATGATTTCCTCAAGAAGAATTACAATCCTCGCCAAATCAACTGGGGAACTCCGAATGGGCGGATCCATGTGTTCGGCCAGCTTATGGAACAGCTCTGCCAACGCAGCGAGTTGCTATTCATTGTGCTCGAACATCTGGAACAATTCGACGAACCAAAACCCGTGCAGAATTTCGAGTACCGGGTGGGGGAGGCGATCCAGAAGTTAGAGCCGATGGGCGCGGAAGCTTCGATGGACCTGCTCCGCCGTTCGCCGTGGCTAGCCGACCTCGAGCACTTTCGACCGCTGGTGGTTGGCGGTCGGGGTACCGCATCGCCATTGGTGTTGCTTTTGCGGCAACAGTCGAAGACCGCGGAATCGAACGCCAAGCTTCGCGAACTTGTTCAGGCCGAGCAGACGCAAGGTGGAAAGACGTTTGGCGGTGGCCTCGTACTGGCCGCGCTCGAACAGGAGAAGACTTCGACCGCGCTGCTCGACTACGTCGGTGGCCAGTTGGAGGCGATTCGCAAGCTCCCGGACAGACAGCAACAAAGTCTGGCGGCACTCCTCCGCGAACTTGTAAATAGCGATGCGATCAAGCAAAAGGACCTAAACGGTGCGGCCAAAGCCGCGCAGGAATGGATCTTGGGAAGCTATGCTGAACAAGCTCAGTCGCTGTTGGCCCGAGCCGAGAAAGCCAAACGTCTGGAAGAACTGGGAATCACCAACAGCCAGGTCGACAGTTTCTTTCGTCAGAATTTGGCGGAGCTTATCGGCGGCGACGGGGCCTCCGCGGCGCCGGTCTTCTTGCGCGTATGCGAGCTATGCCGCGAGGCGCAACGGCGCGGTGAGTGGCACATGTACTTCGGCAACGGCGAGTCACTGGAAGGCTTCGTGCTGAATCAATCGAGCCACGCCGTCCAACCCTATGACTGGCCGATGTTCCGATTTGTCGTTGACGTGGTTAACACGAGTGGAAAAAGGCAGGTGGAAGCTGGGTACGCTGTCGCCAACATCGCCCGAGGCGCGATTCAAACCGGTGGAGGCCGGGTACCGAAGGCCTCCGACGGGAAGGCAACGCCCATCGAGGACCAGGTCCACGCGATTTACGAAGAGTTGGGTGCAGTACTCAAAGAGCGGCCGAGTTCGCTCTTTATCGTTCCTTTTTACGAGCAAGTGCACTCGGAGTTGGAGAACCCGGCATCGAATGAAAAGCTCCGCGCGTGGGCCGAGAAAGAGATGTCGGGAGGCAAGTATCCGGAACTGGCTTCGAATATGCATGCGGTTCTTGCACTTGTAGCCGAGGAACGCGATCCGACTGGCAAACAAAACGGCGTGAAAACGCGTCGTGAAATGAGCGATTACCACAAACGGTTTGGTGCCATTGTCCACGACGAGAAGCTGTCTCTGACATGGCGCGTTTATGTCGCCGCGTTCATCGCGGATCGGCAGTCTGTGCGATTGCCGCTCGAGTTGGCACGAGACCTCGTCGCGCTATACACGCAGGCTCTCAATGCGGATGTTCCGATCACCAATAATCAAAATCGATCGTTGACTCAATGCGTACTGTCGTTGGCTCACGAAAGTGAGTCGGAAAAGCTGTTGAACGAGTGGCGCGACGCGTGGCAGCGCCGCTATTTGGGCCAGCCGGCGCGGCAGGCGAGCGGACCAAGACAGTTTGAGAATCTGAATCGGCTTACGGATTCGTCAGCCTTGGGCCGCGCTCTAGAAGTGTATGTGGCGAATGAAAGCCCTCAACTGCCGGATGGAGCCAAGCGGCTGCTCGCGGTCTATGATGATCAAATTGGGCACTTGCCGACGGCGTACGCCATCCTGTTGCGATCCCATCATCCGGAAGAGGCCGCACAGCTGCTGCGCGGCCATGTGCTGAAGTTGGACGTGGACTGGCCAAATATTGAGGAAACGCGGTACGATACTGCGATCGAATCTCTGTTGCCCACGATGCTTGAGAAGCTGGAACGCGATGATGAGCGTTACCTGGCTCAGGTGCTATTTGCCGCCATGCCGGACGAGGGGCAACCAAATGACGACAAAGAGGGCACCGTCAAGCCGACAGCACGCGACGAGCGTTTAAGTCAGCTCGCCGGCAAGTTTGCCCACGCTCCTTTCAGGGATGCGACCGTCAAGAAGTTGTGCCTGGTCCTATTGAGCGGGAGCGACTCCGCTGGCAAACTTGTGGCCGGCGACGTTGCCGCGGCCTACGATGCCAGCGCTATTCTCTCGGCAGCGGGCGGCCCCGACCGCACGCGACTGAAATTTGAGTCGCGTTTGGCGCAGTGCCACTTCCGCCATTTGCTGCGGGAAGGAAAAGTCGAGCCACTGATCGATCTCTTGAAGCGGCTGTCAGCAAACCCCAGCGATGATGACTATCAATTCGGTGAGACTGTGAGTCCCTTGATCGAATGCGTGTGCGACGAGATCGCCGATGCACAGCGAGTTAAGTGGTCCGCCGATGCCTGCCTGTCTCTTGGCGAAAGCCTTGGCAACACTCTGAAGGGCCGCGAGTATGTTAACATCAACATTTTCGAGAAGTTTGGTACAACGCTCGTCGCGCTCTATTGTCAAGCCGGCAAGGGAGAGGATTTGAAGACCTTGCGGGAGAAGCTGTCGAATTACAACCGCAGTCGAATGGAGAACAGCGGACTGCGAGATGATGTGTGGTCAGCCGGTCTCGTGCTAAATGGCCCTGCCAGCCCGGAGACACGGGAGTCGCGGCTCCGTTTTCTGCAAAACGTCTTGCGCTATGCCTTTGACCAAAAATGGATTGAACGCAACGGTTCACCGTACCGAATGCGCGGTCAATCGGAGAGGAACTTCCTCAGCAATGTGGTGAAAGCACGCTTGCTGTCGCCCGATGAATTGAAAACGCACGGCCTGAAGGCGTTGGATGGAATTGGCTCGCAGGACGAGCCGGCTTACGCAAAAGCAGCATTAGCGAACTGGCTTCAATCCCAGAAGGATTACGAAAAGGCGGCTGAGGTGTGGCGTTCGATGATCACGTTCTCGGCGAACGCGAAACAGGTGTCGCGAAACGAAGCCAATTACATTTTGGGGCTAGCCACGAGCCTCAAGAATCTCGCGCGCTATGACGAGGCGCTGAAAGCACTCTCGATGCTCGAAGGCAAGGAATTCGATCAATCGCTTAAGGTATCATACGATCAGTACAAGCGCGACATCGAAACAGCTAAGAAAAATGCAGCAAAACCGGCGGCCAACGAACCGGCGGACGGCAAAAGCACTCGAACCGCGCCGGCCGATCGGTCGCCAAATCCGGCTATGCTTGCTGTTGCGTTGCCGACGCTCGCGGTATAATCAGTTCGAGCGTAAGCGTAGCTCGCCAGACGCTTCCTTCCTGCGGAGACAAGAAGATGTCCGATCAACGTGGACCGATCGAGTCTTTCGTCGCGGCGGTGCAGCAGCGACTCAATCGCTACCACTCGTGGACCACGCTGGTGTGGACCTTTGCCGGCGGTGCGGGTTTCCTCGTCGTTCTTGGTCT
>JADZDJ010000203.1 GCA_020851115.1 Pirellulales bacterium | reverse complement strand
GAGCCAGAAAAGATTCGCGCGCACTTCAAGGGTGACGAAACTCAAATTTCCGATTACCAATCTCAACGGCGCAATTACGAAGCCTTCCGGAAGAGTGTCAATTATTTGACAGCGGTGAAAGACGCGACTTACGACGCCGAGCGCATTGGCGAATTGATTGAACACAACGGCGGCATTCCACCTGATGGTGCACTGGCCCTCTTGCGTCGCGATCCGCAAACGCAAGCTCGTCGGCTGTTCGCCGCGAATTGTGCGAGCTGTCACAGTTATTTTAAGCCTGAAGAAGCCGCGACCCCGGCCGCCCAAGAGCAACTGGCAAAAGCATCGGCGGCGAATCTCTATGGCTTTGGCAGCCGCGAGTGGATTGCCGGCCTACTCGATTCCAAGCGAATTGCCGGGCCGCTATATTTCGGTTTGACCAATCGTTACCTGGAAGCCAAGGCAAAGGGCGAGTCGTTTGAAATGATTGATTTCGTCCAGGATGAGGTTTTCAAGTGGCCCAAAAAAGAAATCGAGCAAGTCGTCGCAGCGCTATCGGCCCAGGCTCAATTGCCGTCGCAGAAAGAGATCGATGAGAAGGACACAGCCACGATCGAAGCAGGATTGAAGCTCCTCGCTGCCGACGATCGATGCGCCTCGTGCCACCGGATCAATCTCGACGCCAACCCCGGCGACCCGTCGCTGGCCGAAAATGACACCGGTTATCCCGACCTCACGCACTATGCCTCGCGCGATTGGATGATCGGCATGATTTGCGACCCGGCCGCTCCACGGTTTTACGGCGAGAACAACGACCGCATGCCCGCGTTCTGTCCCGAAGCCGAGGGAAGCAGCAAGAATTTGCTCAGCCGCCGAGAAATCGAGCTGATCGTCGATTGGCTGCGTGGCGTCGATCCGGCGGCAAAGTGACTCCTGTCAGCGCTATTTACTGGCCGCCGACGCTTCCAGCGCCGTCATTTCTTCGTAGGTCCGACCGCCGCCACAGTCGTCGTGATGCGCAAGTGCGATTTGGTAGAGCTTTTGCCCATAGGTGGTGGGATATTCGCCGGTAATGCAAGCTTGACAAAGTTGATCGGAATCGAAACCGACCGAGCGGGCAATCGCCTCGACGGGTAAATAACGCAGCGAATCGGCACCCAGCGCTCTGGCCATTTCAACTTGCGCCGCTTCGGTCAATTTCCCGTCGGGTAGGAATTGCGGCGCGAACAGCTCGTTGATCGTCGACATGTCAATGCCATAAAAACAAGGGGCAATGATCGGCGGGCAAGCGACTCGGACGTGAATCTCCTTCGCGCCTCCCAGTTGTCTGATGCGATGAATCAGCACTTTCATGGTCGTCGAGCGGACGATCGAATCCTCCACCAGCAACACGCGCTTGCCTTCCAGCACTTCGCGGAGCGGCGTGTACTTTGTCTCCGCCTTTTGACGCCGGCTGCCCGTCCCTTCGATAAACGTGCGTCCCGTGTAGCGGTTGCGAATCAGTCCTTCGACGGCCGGCACGCGGAGCTTAAAGGCCATCGCATCGGCCGCAGCCTTGCTCGTATCGGGCACGGGGACGACGACCGTAACGTCGTCGATGGGAACGGTTTCGAGCCGTGCGAGTTCTTCGCCCAAACGCTTGCGCGTGAGGTAAACGCTTTGTTCGTCCATCGTGCTGGCGACGTTGGCGAAGTAAATCCACTCGAAGAAACAATGTGCCCTGCGCGATGCGCGGGCAAACGTATGGAGTTCGTAACGATCCGGAGCGATCAGTACCATCTGTCCGGGCAGCAGCGATTTGATATTCTCCGCGTCGAAACCTAAATTCAGCAGCGCCACGCTTTCGCTGGCCGCGGCGAACAGCGAGCCTTCCTTCGCATAACACAGAGGCCGAATTCCCAGTGGGTCGCGGAGCACGACCATTTCACCCAGCGCATTCAGAAATACTAGGTTGTAAGCCCCGTCGAATTTGCCGGCGATGCTGCGGAAGACCTCCACGAGGTCGGGGCGCTCTCCTTCGCCAGAAAGCTCGCGGCTGATTTCGTGCAAGATGATCTCGGTGTCGTTTTCGCGAGCTAGGTGATTGTTGCCGTCGGCGAGCAATTTCTGCTGCAATTCACGGAAATTCGCCAACTGGCCGTTGTAACCAAAGCTAAACCACTTGTGCTTTTGCAAATGCTGACGCTCGAAAGGCTGCGCGTAACTGCGATCTTCAGCGCCGCAAGTGGCGTATCGTACGTGGCCGATCGCGGCCCGGCCAGCGTATTGCGACATCAAGCTCTCGTATTTACCGCGGTGGCTCATCCGAAAAACTTCGCTGACATTGCCGACGTCTTTGTGTGTCTCGAGCAGTTGCAGTCGGTCGCCGTTGTACGAAGTCATTCCCGCCGAAAGCTGCCCGCGGTTCTGGATATCGAGCAGCATCCGTGGCATCAGCCGCGAAACCTCGTCCGGTCCTTGGCCGGGGCACAGCGGACTTGCCTCGCCGGCTGGTAGGTGATAAATCGCCGCCAAGCCGCATTCGTGGTGCAAATCGCTCATGAAGGGCGGATATCGAGGGAGAAAATGGCATCCATCCGATCGCCAGTTCGCGGGCTTCATCGCGCGGAACCGCCGACCTTGTTGATTCTACGAACCAACCCGCGTTTCCTCAACGCGCTGCGGCCAAATTCGACGCATCCACCTACGCCACTAGGCTTTGTGTCTCGCGCCAGCGACGTTATTCTACACATTCTGGTACAATCTAGCTCGGCCGCTGAAATACGTCCATTCGTCGCCATTCTACCATGTCCGACCTATTGCGTCAGGAAATTGCCGCCGCGGCGAATATCTGGATTGTCAAGGTCGGCACGCGCGTCCTCACGACAGCCGATGGCTTGCTCAATCAAGATCGCGTGGCCACGCTGGCCGAAGAATTGCATCAATTGATGCAAGCAGGCCGAAAAGTCTGTCTGGTCAGTTCCGGCGCGGTTGGTGCTGGCATGGGGCGATTGGGCTTAAAGCATCGACCGACCGACCTGGCGCGCCTGCAGGCCGTGGCGGCCGTTGGACAGACGGCACTGGTCGAAGCGTACGACCGTTGTTTTCGCGCGCACGGGCGACATGCGGCTCAGATTCTGCTGACGGCCGACGATCTCGATCATCGCGCCCGCTACCTGAACATCCGCAACACGATTTTGACGCTGCTTGAATATGGGACGGTACCGATCATCAACGAAAACGACACGGTCAGCACCGAAGAGCTGCAAACCACCTTCGGCGACAACGATCGGCTGGCGGCGATCGTCACCAACTTGATTCGCGCCCCGCTGCTCGTGCTGCTTTCCGATGTCGAAGGGCTGTTCGACGGTGATCCCGCAGGGCCTGACTCAAAACTGATTCCAACCGTGGCGAAGCTCGACGACTCGATCATTGCGCTGGTGCGCGACCAATCTACCGGCCTGAGCAAAGGGGGCATGGCCAGCAAGCTCGAAGCCGCCCGCCTAACGACATCGGCCGGTGAAAACGTAATCATTGCCAGCGGCAAACGCCCCGGTAATTTGGCCCGGATCCTCGCAGGCGAGATGGTCGGCACGCTCTTCCTGGCTCAAGGCCAAACGGTGGCGGCGTGGAAGCGCTGGATCGGTTTCACAGTTCAACCGCGCGGCATACTGATCGTTGATCATGGGGCACGGTCGGCGCTCGAAAATCAAGGCAAAAGCCTACTGGCGATCGGCGTGGTCGATGCTCAAGGGGCGTTTCGCAAAGGAGATGTAGTTTCAATCTGCGACCAGGCCGGCCACGAATTTGCCCGTGGGCTGTCGAACTACGCGGCCACCGACATTCTGCGAATCAAAGGCCGCAAAACTGACGAAATTGCCGCGACACTCGGTCATCGCCCGTATGATGAAGTGATTCATCGCGATAATATGGCTTTAACGAAGGCGGAAAGTGGAAGGCGGGAGTAAAGAAATCCGAGGTCAAAAGTCACAAGTTGGGATTCGGAAAGCAGAATCTGGGTTCGCTGGTGGATTACTGGTCCGGACATTCAAAGCAATGGCGAAGTTTATGCCGTTATTCTGTTTTCCTTCTGCCGCCTTCCGACGTTTCCGTGCATTTTGCCCAGGAGCCTTCGCTTGATCCTGGTCACACTGATCGTCATTCTGCTGCTGATTTTGGCGAATGGCTTTTTCGCGGCAGCGGAAATTGCCATGATCGCCTCGCGCCGTGGTCGCCTCGAACAATTGGCCGAGGAAGGAGATCGTCTGGCGGCGTTGGCGGTCGAACTGGCCAAGGATCCGCATCGCTATCTCTCGACGGTTCAGGTCGGCATCACGCTGGTGGCCACGTTTGCGGCCGTTTTCGGTGGCGACCAACTGATTGGACCCATCGCGGAAATCATCGCCCGCGTTCCCGTCGGACTTATTGCCAATCACGCAAAAACCATCGCCTTTGGAGTGACCGTCGTGGGGATCACCTTCGTCTCCCTGCTGCTGGGCGAACTGGTTCCCAAGCGGTTGGCGCTAAAACAAGCGGAATTGCTGGCCCGCTATGTTGCGCCGGCGCTGAGCCGGCTGTCGATCGCCGCCAGGCCGTTCGTCTGGGTGTTGGGAGTCGCAAGCGACTCCGTATTGTTTCTACTGCGCGTCAAGAACACACGCGAACCGAGTGTTTCCGTGGATGATATCGAGCACTTGATCGAAGCCGGCACACAAGAGGGCGTACTGGAATCGGTCGAGCAGCGAGTGGCTTTGGAAGCGCTGCGGCTCGGCGAACGCAAAGTGCGCGACGTGATGCGGCCGCGAATCGATCTCGACGCCCTCGACGTCAATACACCGCAGGAAGAAGTCATTGGCGCTGCCGCCATGGCCGGCTTTTCGCGCCTGCCGGTGTATGAAGACGACCTCGACCATGTCCTCGGATACGTTCACGTGAAGGATTTGTTTCGACAGGTCTACTTGGGTTGGAACGTCGAGCTGCGCAAGCTGCTCAAGCCAGCGCTGATCGTGCCCGAATCGATGCCGCTCGATCGACTGCTGGAATTGTTCCAGGAGCAAAACAATCAGCTCGCCATCGTACTCGACGAATACGGCGGGACCGAAGGCATGGTCACGCTGGAGGACGTGATCGAAGAACTCGTCGGCGAAATCCGCGAAGGACACCGGCACGATCACGAGCACCTGTTCGTCGAACGCGACGAAAACTCCTGGCTCGTGGATGGCGGCTTCACCGTGGCCGATCTCATTCGCCGGCTCGATTTGCGGCACACCAACGGCGAAGAACCAAGAGCCTATAGCACCATTTCGGGCTTGATCCTGCACGAGCTGGGCCGTATTCCGAAGATCGCCGACACGACCGAGTGGAACGGCTTGCGATTGGAAGTCGTCGATATGGACGGCCAGCGGATCGACCGCGTGCTCGTCAGCCGACCGCAATCAGAATCGGCGGATGCCCATTAGGTTCGTTTCATGCGCATGCCAGATGGCCGGCTGCGCAGCAGATTGCTGCGGGCAATACGACTCGGCTGTGCGGTTACTTCGGCTTTCGCGATTCGTTCACCTTGGGTAGCGATCCGCTGCACGCTTTCATAAATGCGATGAGGTCTGCCTGCTCTTGGTCGGTCAGATTCAAGGGCTTGATTTTTTCGTCGAGGTTCTTGTTCGGGTGGCCTCCTTTGTTGTACCACTCGACGACTTCTTCGAGCGTTTTTTGACTGCCGTCGTGCATATAGGGGGCAGAAAACTCGACGTTGCGGATCGTTGGAGTTTTGAATGCGCCCCAATCCTTTTCGTCTTTGGTGACCTCGTAGCGGCCGAGGTCAGGCTTGTCTCGATCCATGCCGACGCCGAGGTTGTGATATTTTTCGTCGGTCAGGTTAGGTCCGACGTGGCACAGTGAGCAGTTGGCTTTGCCGAAGAAAAGTTGCATCCCGCGGATAGCGTTCTCCGACATCGGATGCGCTTCCATGCCGGCTTTGATTGTGTCGTACTTCGCTTTGGTTGCCGCGTCCATCTCGTCGGGATCGAGATCCTTGTATTTTTTGAAGGCATCGTAGTAATCGAACGGTGACGGCCCGGTTACTAGCGCGCGTTCAAAGCTGGCAATGGCCTTGGCGACATTGTCGATCGTCACTTCTCCTGGATGCCCCCCCGAGGCAAAGATCTTCTGAAACTGTAGTTCGTAGCCAGGAATGCTCTTGATCGTGGCGACGCAGGCCTCGTGGGTGTTGGCCATTTCAATGGGATTGGCAATCGGGCCTTTGGCTTGCTCTTCGAGCGACGCTGCGCGACCATCCCAGAATTGCAAATCACTGAGCAAACGGTTGTATGCGACGGGAGAATTGCGGTTTCCTTGTTGACCTCCGACGCCGACGCCAAATTGCGTCTCACGGGCAAAACCGTGGTCTGGCGCGTGACAACTGGCGCAGCTAATCTTGCCGTCGGCGCTGAGCCGTGGATCGAAATATAGCTCTCGACCCAGCTCGATTTTGGCGCGAGTCAGAGGGTTTTCGACCAGGCCCTTTTCCTGTCCTTTGCCAGCCGACATACCCAACGGCAACTCGTAGTCGAGCGTCTCGTGATTGGCCGGATTGTCGAGCCAAGCCTGGATTTCTTCGACGGTCAACTCCGGCGAACCGGGAATTCCAGCCAGGAGTTCGTCGGCGCCCAGGACGACCTTTACAGACGGGTCGGTCTTGGCGGCGATGTCGCCGGACGCCCCCGGAGCCGAGCGCTCGCCGGCTGTGGATTTATCGCTGTTCAACGTATTCTTGTCCGCCGCCGCTGTTTCGTCGGTCGTAGCTTTGACGTCCGTCGCTGCATTCGAAGCCGGCTTCGGCTTCTGATCGCTGCAGCCTGTAACCAGCATGAACGCGACAACCGGCAGAGTCGCGGAACAAATAGCGAAGCGTTTCATAGCTGAAACTCCTGTTTTCGTTCGTGGAACAACGTTGTGACCAGCGCGGCCGACGGTGGTACATCTCCAACCCGCAACCACCAGAAGACACAATGCCATCGCATTCACTCCCTGACTGGTGCGGTTCCGATGGGTCAACGCGTCGCCGCAGACCGCCTTCCGCCTGTCTGCGTTAAGATACCAACTCGACGCGCCGGTTGGGAAGCGGGCATCGCCTCCACCGCTTCCGAATGGGTGCGGCGGCGGCCCTGAAAACAGAGCCGCGGACAGAGCAAATGATCGACGATCGACGCTACGCTTCGCAATGATCGTCGGTCTGGTTCTCTGCCCTCCTGGGCGCCAATTCAGTCGCCACTTTGGCCGCTACTATTTTTCTATGGCCGGACGCTTCCAGTGCGCCGAGATGTGAGCGAAATACAAATTCTTGAACAGCGGGACCTTGCGGCTGGCATAATAGATGCGAAAGCTGCCGTCTTGGAGTCGGACGACCGATTCGCTGGTGATGTAGTGCGATTCCCATGGCCGGCTAGGCTCGGATGTGAGCACTGGATTGGTAGGCGACTTGTGCCATTTCATGCCGTCGATGCTGGCGGCGAAACCGATGGCCGTTTCGCTAAATCTAACGCGTGAAGTCGCAAGATTTTCCTGGAAGTATCCGAGATGATGGCCGGAAACCGATGCCGACTCGATGTTCTTGGGCGAGGTCTCCCCGGAGTAATACGCGGCACGACCTCAAATGGAAAGTTTTCAAATCCGAGCCGCGGCCGTTCGGAAGCGTGCTACTGCCTTTTCCACTTCTTGACGGGTGCAACTCGATAATGCGACTGCTTCGAACGAGCTTCGACTACCTGCAAAATCGTCCGACGATGAGCGAAATATTTTGCCCGCCGAAGCCGAAGCTGTTGCTCAATGCGACATCGCAAGAAGCTTCTCGAGCAACATTGGGAATGTAATCGAGGTCGCAATTCGGATCCGGCGTTTCGTAGTTGATCGTCGGCGGCAGCACGCCGTCACGAATCGCGAGCAAGCAAATGATGAGTTCCGTTGCACCGGCGGCGGCAATCAAATGGCCGAGCATGCTCTTGGTGCTAGAAACCGGGGTCTTGTAGGCTTGGTCGCCGAAGACGGTCTTGATCGCCAGCGTTTCAACCTTGTCGTTCACATCGGTGCTCGTGCCGTGTGCATTGATGTAGTGAACGTCGGCGGGGGACAAGCCACAGTCGGCAAAAGCCATTCGTAAACAGGCGGACGCACCGCGGCCCTCCGGATGTGTGTCTGTAATGCGATAGGCGTCGGCCGTCGAGCCGTAGCCGAGCACTTCACCGTAGATTTGAGCGCCTCTCGCTCTGGCATGTTCGAGTTCTTCCAAAACCAGCATTGCCGCGCCTTCGCCCAGAACGAAACCATCGCGGTCATTGTCGAATGGGCGAGACGCTTTGGTCGGAGCGTCGTTTCGCGTCGATAGCGCCGTCAGCAGGTTGAAGCCCGTGACGCCAAAGGGATGAATCATGCTGTGCGTGCCGCCGGAAAGCATCACTTCGGCGTCGCCGCGACGGATGAATTCGCAGGCTTCGCCGATGGCCTGGCTGCTGGCGGCACAGGCAGTCAGGCAATTGGCGTTGGGGCCTTGGGCGTTAAACATCGACGCCAAATGGGCCGCTGGCATATGAGGCTCTTGCTCCAATTCCGACATCGGATGGAGCGATTCAAGCCCTGCGCGGGTGAAGGCCGCCACGTCCAAGTGTTCGCCCTGCAAGGCGCAGGCCATCATTCGGGTGAATGCGTCGAAGTCTTGTTGACCTTCGCCGCTGCCCAGATACACGCCAAACCGCGTTGGATCGAAGCGGCCATCTTCCAGGCCGGAATGCTTCATCGCTTGCATCGCAGCACCCGCGGCAAAGCGAGTGTGACGGCCGCGATACTTCCAGCGCTCGGGGTCTTCTCCCGCATCGGCAATATCCCAGTTGCGAACTTCGGCCGAAATCTTCGTGGGAAAATTGCTGGCGTCAAAATGGGTCGTGTACCCGACGCCCGATTCGCCGCGCAGCAGCGCCTTCCACATTTCGTCCGGTGAATGTCCCAGCGGCGTGACACAACCCAGACCAGTAATAACGACTCTTCGTTTCATCATGTTCGATTCAAACAAGTTGCAACGGACTGCGGCAAAGCGAACCCCGCCGTGCGCGTAATTTGTCGCGGATTACGCGAACAAGGACAAAAAACAATTGGCAAAGCAACACCATCAATTCGTTGACTTCGATCCGCCCATATCCGCGTCATCCGCGGTTGTTCGGCTGCCTTGTCAATAGACGATCATGTCGATGCGGCCAGTTGTCGTTCGCGCAAATCGCTCTCCGCCATTCGTGGATGAACCTTCATGGGGTTCCCCTCCGCGTCGCGGCCAACCTCGTAGAGCTTCAACAGCCGCAGCCACGAGTATAAATCGTATGGCTCAAATAGTTCGATCTTCTCCGGCTGATCTGCCAAATGAGCGAACAAAATTTCGGCTTCACCTTGCAGTTTGCCGTCGAGATGGCTGGTAACGCGGACGGTCGCACCGTTGTCGTTAATGTCGAGCAACTCCGCGCGATACGTCAGCACATCGCCCGGCCAAGCTTCAAAGTGAAATGCCGCCTTCCCCACTTTCGCCAGCACCACTTGTTTTGTAAATCCGTCGTACTCGCAGGCCAGCAATCCGCCGGTTTGGGCCATGCCCTCTAAAATTAACGAGTTCGGCATGACCGATGCGCCGGGAAAATGATCGTGCAGGTGATCTTCCGATAGCGCAACGGCTTTAAGGGCCGTTGCACTGCGGCCGCTGTGAAATTCGGTGAAGCGATCGATCCAGAACCAGCGCATGAAGACCAAGGAGAAAGGCGGAACGCGGAAGGGGAAATGCATTCAGGAAGCGGGCGTCGAAACGGAGATGTCGCGGGTGAGCTACTCCCGAATCATACGCCGTTCCCTGATTCACAATTTTTCGGCTATGGCAGCTTGCTTTGCACGTAGTTCACCAAGTCTTGTACGGTCAGCAAGTTGCCAAACTGCGTGACTTGCGGGTTTGATTCGAACTTCGTTAAATCGGCGAATGGCATCCGCTTTTTCAACTGCTCGACGCCCTCGGCGGTGAGCTTGCCATCGTGCACATATTCGGCATTGTTCAAAATATCTTCCGGGAACAATTCGCCGCGAGGAATCTTGATATTGAAGGTCTTCTCGAGACGAAACACGATGTCGAGAAAATCAATCGACTCGGCGCCTAAATCGCCAACCATGGTGGCTTCGGGCGTCACTTCGTCGTCGTCCACGCCAAGCGCGTCGACCAAACAGGTGCGAACTTTTTCGTACACTTCTTCTTGCTGAGCAGGCATCGGTTACCTCCGAAAAACAGGCAGTTGAAATCTCTGATTTTTGCGCGACGGACAGGCGCTGATTCGTGACATCTACGATCGATTGTTAGGTCGGCGCCGCGGCATGTGCTGATGAAATATTGCCGTTGGTTGGCGGATTCGGCAGCGCTTGTTCGGGCCGAAAGAGGACGTCAAATTGCACCCGCATCTGCCGCACGACATGTGCGTCGGTACTGGCATATACAGGATTCCGATCGGCCAGGTTGTAATGTGCGAGAACCAGCCGTGCGCTGACATTGGTTCGGCCATCGACCGCGCCGAGAACTTTCAGTTTGGTTTCGTGGTCGCTGTGGCCGACGATTTCGGCAGTTGCCGTAAGGGTCTGGCCTGGCTTGACGAAATCCGCATACTTCACATTTCGTGCTTCGCGCAACACCACCATGCTCTGTCGGAAGTCATCAGTCGCACGGACCAGCCACGCCCCAGCCTGCGTCATGGCCTCCAGCATAAATACACCCGGCATGACGGGAAACTGCGGAAAATGATCGGCCAGATAATCTTCGGCCAACGCCAAACCCTTGACAGCAGTGATACTTGTGCCGGGCTTGAGGTCTACAATCCGGTCGAGCAGCTTAAAACGCATATTGCCGACGACACCGAGGCGTCACGGTTTATTTACAAAATTGGAGCCGAATACAAACCCCAAAGTATAAGGGGCGGGCGACAGCTTCACAACGGCATTGCCGTAAGTTGTTATGCACTACTAACTAAGATCAGAGGTTTCGCCTGCTCCTGCCCGCAATGGCTTTCTTCGGACCTGTGTTGGCAGCAGCAACGTCGTCTCCGGCTGGGTAAGTCGCCTCTGACGGGCGCTTTTCGGACAGATTCCGAAAAATGCCGAAAAAAACGCTGTTCTTTGACCTCAATCTGCCATGCTGGCAGTTTGCACTTGCTGCGGCCACACGATTACGCGGCATAACCTCTGGCTGCGATTAGATTAACGCTGTCTCTCAACGATTGGCACGGCCATTGCATTCCACCGAAGTAGCCGCAATTGATCCGGCGTTCGGTACGCAGCGATGCGGCTAACTGAGTCGGTGTCGCGTCCATCAGCAAGCGGTTCGACCCGCCCGAACCATCCTGGCAGGCGCGGTTCGGGATTTGGAAGCACGAATCAACTTTTCACCCTACTTTGAGGAGGTTCACCATGGTTATGCGAGGCGTTCGATTTAACCCGGTTCATCAATTTCGCGATGAGTTCGATCGCTTGGTAACCGGTGCGTTTAATACTCCAGGCGTTGCCGCGGCGACGCGGATGGTCACCGGCCGCAGTTTTCCGGCGATCAACATGTGGGAGGATGGCGAAAGCTTTTTCGTCGAGGCCGAGGTTCCCGGTCTGAAGTCCGCGAATCTGGAAATCACGGTGATCGGCGACGAGTTGACGCTTAAAGGCGAGCGCGCGACCGAAGATCGTCCCGAATTGACGTATCATCGTCGCGAACGTGGCGCCGGTTCGTTTTCGCGCTCGATCAAGCTGCCCGGCGAGGTCAATGCCGAGCGCGTGGAAGCGGCGCTCCACGATGGCGTGCTGACGTTGACTTTACCGAAAACGGAAGCGGTCAAGCCGCGAAAAATTAAGGTGAATGCGCAGTAACCTGCGCGGAACTCATGGAAAAAGTGAGTCGGAAATGATAGTCGCCTGTTCCGATCACACGACCAGAGAGGCAATAATTTTATACAGGAGATTGATCGTATGTCCATCGAAACACCCGTTGCAGAACCCAGCACTGCCGTCGAGCATACCCGCGGCGGTCCCTACTATCGGCCGAGCGTTGATATTTTCGAGTTGGCCGATGAACTCGTGGTGCTAGCCGACGTCGCCGGCGCAAAGAGCGACGAGATCGACGTTCAATTTGAAGACGGCTCGCTGACGATCCACGCTCGCGTGCCGCAGCGCCAATCGGGCGATGTGGGTTACCTACGGCAGGAATACGGCGTCGGAGATTTCTATCGCACGTTCCGCGTGAGCGAGCACATCGATTCAACTCGCATTTCCGCCGAGTATCACGATGGCGTGTTGAAGTTGCACTTGCCCAAAGTAGAAGCGGTCAAGCCGCGGAAGATCAAAGTGAACGCCGAGTAAGTAAAAGTCGCAGTTCGAATGGCCGATGACGAATGATGTGCCAGCAGCCAGCTTGCAACGTGTGAATCGCTTTCTGACAATTGGCGCTTTCGTCGTTGGTCGTTCTTTCGTCATTCGAATTTGGTCGTTCGTCATTTCAACGGAGGTAACTCATGGCTCTCATTCCTTGGAAAAACAAAACGGATCGATCACCCGACGGCGGTTTGTCGTCGATGACGGAGTTCCGCACCGAAATGAACCGGCTGTTCGATACTTTTTTCCGCGAACCGCTCGGCTCGATCGGCGAATCGTTTAGCTCGCTGGGTCGCTGGGCACCGACGCTCGATGTGGCGGAGAACGACCGAACGGTGATCGTTCGAGCCGAGCTTCCCGGCGTCGATCCGAAAGATCTCGACATTACCGTGACCGGCGACCGCCTGACGATTTCCGGAGAGAAAAAGGAAACCAGCGAGCGCAAGGAAAAGGATTATTTCCACCGCGAAAGCCGCTATGGCAGCTTCAGCCGCACGGTCGAATTGCCAGCCGGGATCGATCCGCAGCAGGTCAGCGCCGACTACGACAACGGCGTTCTAACCATCACGCTGCAAAAATCGCCAGGAGCCGTGGCGAAGAAGGTGCCGGTGAAGACGAAGTAGGCGTCGCGGCCCGTGCCGCCATGTAAATAACGTGGCCACGCGCCACCATGGAGCGTGGCCACGAAAGCATGGCTATTCCTCGGCGGCCGCCGCGCTGCCAGTGAAACCGGCGGCAAGCAGTTTCTCTCGCAATTCTTCGACCAATTGTGGGTTTTCGATCAGATATTGCCGCACCTTTTCGCGGCCTTGCCCCAGATGAACTTCACCATATTTGAACCACGCGCCAGAGCGCTGGATCAGTTTTTGGTTCAGTGCCAAATCAAGTACGTCCCCTTCGTAGCTAATGCCGCTTTGGTGCAGCATATCGAACTCGGCCACGCGGAATGGCGGCGCGACTTTGTTCTTCACCACTTTCGCCCGCACCCGCTGGCCAATCACATCTTCGCCGTCCTTGAGTTGGCCGATGCGCCGAACGTCGATGCGGCACGACGAGTAAAACTTCAGTGCCCGGCCACCAGGCGTGGTTTCGGGACTGCCGAACATGACGCCAATTTTTTCCCGGATTTGGTTGATGAAGATGACGCACGTCTTGCTCTTGGAAATCGCTCCGGTGAGCTTGCGCATCGTCTGGCTCATTAGCCTGGCTTGAAGACCGACGTGCGAATCGCCGATTTCGCCGTCGAGTTCCTTTTGCGGAACTAGCGCGGCCACCGAATCGACCACGATCACATCAACCGCGTTGCTCTTGATCAGCATTTCGGTGATGTGCATCGCTTCTTCGCCGCTGCTGGGTTGGCTCACCAGCAGCGTTTCCAAGTTGACGCCCAGTTTCTTGGCCCACCCCGGATCGAGCGCATGTTCGGCGTCGATAAATGCCGCGATGCCGTCGGCCTTCTGAGCGCGGGCGACGACGTGGAGCGCCAACGTCGTCTTGCCGCTCGATTCGGGGCCGAAAATCTCGATGATTCGCCCTTTGGGAACGCCTTGCCCGCCCAGCGCCAAATCGAGCGACAAGCTGCCGGTCGGAATGCCTTGAATTTGATGGCTCGCGGCCTCGGTCGAGCCGAGCGGCATGATCGAGCCTTCGCCAAATTCCTTTTCGATTTGGGCGATGGCGGTCTTCAACTGTGGATGCTCGGCAATCGGGTCTTTGCCCTTCGCCTTGTCTGCCGGTTTCGAGTCGCTCTTGGGAGCGGCGTCTTTCTTGGCCATAATGCGATGATTGGTCGATTTAACGGCGGTCACCATTTGCGAAGATTCCTTTATGTCGCAGAAGCCCCCCACTTTCAAGCCGGCCGCCGCCTGCGCAGCCGCGGCCCGGTGGGTTGAAGATTTTGAACGCCTGGACAGTATACGGGGTCGCGGCGGATAAATCAATCGCCTTTTTCGCCTTTTCCTTACCCTGTCTATCGGCGACGTACACTAGTGTACACTGAGTGTTTTTGGGCGATTCGACGGGCCGTCGTGGCGCGCCCGACGAATTCGGACCTCGAAGCGGACAAGTTCAGGGCAAGAATTCATCCTCCGATTCGTTGGCCAGCGAAAAGCTGACGTATTTCCAAACCGCTCCCGCCAGGAAGTTGGTCCGATCCTGCCGTTTCTCGTCGGGCCCGGCTGAGGAACTCGGGCAATACGTCGGGAAATGCCGTGCAAGGTCCATCCATCGCCAGGTCCGCCCCAACAACCTCTTCCGGCGTTTTACAGGCCAGATTGCCCGTTCGCGCTCGTCGAAATGCGGCAAAGTGTTCGCAGAGGCGTCAGCCAAAAGCCGTTGCTTTTCACGGCCATTCCGGTCCCTGACGGCCTGGAAAAGCGACGATGCGGGGAAATCACCCATCCTCTCTCGAACGCTTCGCTGTAACATCCCGCCCGGCTTCACGCTCTTCATCAATAGAAAAGGAAGGGTAATGCCATGCCAGACGGGAAACGAAATCGCCGATTTTCAACAAACTCCGCCAAACGACAGTGGTACGCCCGGCACCGAGCGATCCGTTTCAATCGCCGTTTTGGTCTCGGCCGCTAAAACCGCTTGCCACCCATCAAACGCGAAACGCCAGCGAGGGTCCGCACGACAGCACCACATCCATGAATGATAAATGGTGACTTTGTCTCTGCTGCTTTCCTCGCTCGCGTTTCGGGTTTACCTTTTTAGAGCGGCTACCCCGAACTATCCACAAAATTTCTCTCTAGCGGTTGCCAACCCTCCTCGTCGTTAATATCGACACAGTCCCTATATCTTCAGCAGGCTGCATAACTTACCCCAGTCTGCAATTCATCAAGTTTGCTAGCACAGGTGGACGCAGCCCGCACAACTGTGCTATCAACCGGCACTAGAATTGCTTTCTTATTCGCTGGAGTTGCTTGCTTCCAAATGGAACGAGTGACATACTTGATCGGTAGTGAGAGCTACCGCAGCTCTTCTTGAATCTATTTTCACTCGAACTCGAATTTTCGCACGTTCGCACATCGGGAGGTGTATTATGAAACGCTTGGCAACAGTTGGATTGGCTTTAGGGATTCTGGCGCTGGGGACTTCGGCGATTGCTTGTTGCGGCCAGTCGGTAATGGCAGCAGCGCCGGTCACGACCACTTACTATGCGCCGGCGACTTCCGCTTCGGTGGTCACTGGCTCGCCGATGCCCACGACAATGACAGCGACCTCGTACTATGCACCGGTGACCACCTACTATGCACCGACGGTGGTTGAGCCGGTGACGACTTTCTACGCGCCAACAACCACTTACTATGCTGCACCCACAACCACCTTCTACGCGCCCTATACCACCTATTACGCCCCAGCCACAACGGTGTATTCGCCGTACACGTACACCAGCAACTATGCTCCAGGATATGTGTATCTTCCTGGCCGCGTGCCCGGCCAGCCGATTCGCAACCTGTTCCGTCGTTACTGATTCTTACCGACCATGTCGGCGTGCGAAATATTGCACGCTGTCGCTCTGAGGCTCTGGCCATTCGCCAGAGCCTTTTTTTCGCGCGACTTATCGCGCCCTCCGAACCGCCGCGATGAAGAAGCAACAGGTGCGACACAATTCGCTTGCCTGCGCACCAATCAAACTCCACTTGTGGCAATTTGTCAAATCGAGTATATATTCCCCCCGCGTTTGCGCGGCCGACTTGTCCTACGCATCCGCGGTTGCCACATTCGTGGCTGACGAGCTGTCGGGCCTGGAACCATTGAACCAGCAGGGCTACGTCTTCGCCAGATTTGCGCTAAAATGCGTGGATTGGCAAGGCTTCCCTCATCGATTCAGTGCCCCAGGGACAAAAACATGCCGGCTCCTCGTCACGTGCCTGTCTTACTTCGCGAAGTGCTCGAAGGGCTGAATCCACAGCCCGGCGGAGTCTTCGCCGATGGAACCCTGGGCGGCGGAGGTCATGCACGAGCCATTGCCGAGCGGATTCAGCCGGACGGCGAGGTGATTGCGCTCGACCGCGATCCAGCAGCAGTTGCGGCAGCCGAGCAAAATTTGGCCAGATTGCCCATTCGGCCCATCGTTGCAAGCTTTTGTGATCTACCGGAGATTTTATCAGAATTCAAAATCGCGAACGTCAACGGCATTGTGTTGGATTTGGGCTTGTCGAGCGATCAACTCGCTGACGCAAGCCGAGGTTTTAGCTTCGATGCCGACGGCTCGCTCGACTTGCGATTCAATCCGCTCGTGGGTGAGCCAGCGACGCGACTGGTGAATCGATTGAGTGCCGAACATTTGGCCGACCTAATTTTTCATTACGGAGAAGAACGATTTAGCCGCCGCATCGCTCGAAACATTGTCGAGCAGCGGCATCAACAACCGATCGAAACCGCGAAAGAACTGGCCGATATCGTGCGGAGGTCGGTTCCTGCGATTGCCCACAAGCAACGCATCGATCCCGCGACCCGAACTTTTCAAGCACTGCGAATCGCCGTCAACGACGAACTAAAAACCCTGGAGATTGCCCTGCGCCGATTACCCGATTGTTTGAATCGCGGCGGCCGGCTAGCAATTATCAGTTTTCACTCACTCGAAGATCGCCGTGTCAAGGAAGCATTTCGCGGCGACGATCGACTAGAGCTTGTCACCAAAAAACCGATCGTGCCGCAGGAAGCGGAAATTGCCCGCAATCCGCGCAGCCGCAGCGCCAAGCTGCGAATCGCGGAACGGAATTGATTCGGACATTTCCTCCGCAGCGCGGACATCGGGTCGTAAAATTGACAGAGACAACGGAGGCCGCAAAGACGGTGATCGAACAACCACTCATTCATGGATGATGATCGCTGCTCCTAGTTCGAACCGTTCCCTTGCAACTTGTCGTTCGTTGCATTGCTGTGTTTTCGCGGCTCTGTGGCAAAGTTTACCCGCCTCATGGAGGAGGCCTTTTTATGGCACGAGAAATGAAGCTCGGCATCGCGGTCATCGGTGTTCTGCTGGTTGTCTTTTGTGCGTTGCTTGCCAAACGGCTGACAAGTCCCTCGAAGCTGCCGCTAAGACGCAGTTCGACGGCGGCTGAAAACTCGAGCTCGACGCCCACCAAACCGGTAGCGCAGGCAATTCGCCCCACGGTAGTCACCCCGCAAGCCGATCCGACACCGCCGCAAAGCCTTTGGTCCAAGCGAAACGACAGCGACTCCACAGTGACCTCAACGCCGGATCGATACACGGCGGCATTGCCGCCAACGAACGATCCGAATGCCAGCAAGCCCGACACAAGCGCTCAGCCCGGCCTGTTGGCCGCGCCGACGCCAATTCCAGATTTGCAACAAGGAGCGACCGCCGAATCGGACAGTCGCTTGCTGTACCGATCGGGTTATGCTGGCGATTCCGAAGCGCAGCCATCGCAGTCGAATTCCATTGCCGCGACAACTCAGCCGGCCGACCCGTTCCAACGCCAATCAACCGCAACAATGTCACCACAGACGCCGGCGGATCCGCCGCCAGTCGGCAGATATTTAGTTCGTTCTCCAGACGATACTGCCGTTCGATCGGTCGCCGCCAGCGATCCGCTGAGCGATCATCGCTCGGCTGGTCCGCCAAGCCCGCCTAGCGCCGGCGATCGCGACACATCGCCTACGCCTGAAATGTCCGCTCAACCATATTCCCCGAAATCGTATGGCGTCCACCCTTCGTCACAATCGAGTCCTTCATCGGTTTCGCCGCTATCGTACGGGGGCAGCCATTCGAACAACGTGGCATCGCTCTCCAATCGCTCCAATCCGCCGCCAGCGACGGTCGGCGTCACGACTGCTCTGGCCGGCTCGCCGCCAACGCTGGAGCGCGACGGCGAAACCTACCGTGTGCAGCCAAACGACACTTTCTGGACGATCAGCGAAAAAGCCTACGGCACAGGCGCATTTTTCAAGGCACTTTACGAACACAACCGTAAGCGGCATCGCCAGGCAGACGACTTGGTCATCGGCCAAGAACTATCGGTACCTGATGAAAACGTGCTGCGACGCCATTTTCCCGATCTTTGTCCGCGACCGCGAAAAGACGTCGCCAGCACCGAGCAGCGTCTCATGATGGCGAGCACGAAAATTCGCGGCAACGGCCGAGTCTATCAGGTCGTCGAAGGAGACACGCTGTACGACATCGCAAAATTCGAATTGGGAAAATCCGCACGGTGGGCGGAGATTTACGAACTCAATCGCGATGTTCTCGGCGACGATTTCGACTATTTGCGACCGGGAACAGAATTGATCTTGCCCATTGAGAAGCCGCAACACGACAGTATGACGCGACAACCAACCCAATCCGCCCCCAGCGGTTCAGGGCGATATTAATCCTTCGTTGCACCAGGCAGCTCTTCCAAAAATCGGTCCAACTCCTGATAGAACTCTGCGCCGCGCGGATCATTATGGTCGCCGCCGGCAACCGCAACAAACTTCTTCGGCTCGTTGGCCGCATCGAACAATTTTCTTCCCAAAGCAAATGGCACAATCGAGTCGCGGTCGCCGTGAAATTGCAGCAACGGATCGTGATAGCGCTGGATCGCGGCGGCTGAATCGAGACGTGTGCGCATCAGCATCTGTACCGGCAGGCCAGGATAATGGAACGCGGCCACATCGGGAATGCTCGAAAATGTGTTTTCGAGAATCAGCCCCCGCGCTGGTGCTTCTGCCGCCAGTGCCACGACAACGCCCCCGCCAAGTGATTCGCCCATCAAGACAATCTCCCGCTCGGAAACGCCAGCCCGCTCGGCCAACCAGTTTCGCGCCGCTCGGGCATCGGCGAGCACGCCTTTCTCATTTGGCGTGCCCGTGCTCCGCCCATAGCCGCGATAGTCAAATGCCAATACGGTAACATCCATTTGGGCGAGTGACCGCAACAGTTCGGCGCGATGGCTGATGTTTCCCGCATTGCCGTGCGCAAACAAGACGACGGCCCGCGGCCGATCGCAGGGCACATACCAGCCGTGCAATTTCGTCCCATCGGCCGCGGTCAACCAGGCATCTTCAACATTCAAGCCGGGCGGATTCCACTCGCCTTCTGGATATTTGGACGGAAAGAAGATCAGCGATTCTTCGAAAATCATAAGCAACACGACAATCGCAAGGTACGTGGCCAGCAGCACGACAACGATTCGACGCAACCGTCGCAGCCATGGCCGTCGAGCGACGTTTCCCGCCGCCGTTGCATTTTCGCTGGTCGCGTTCATTTCAGTCGAAAATTATACTGCGGATTGTGCGGATCAAAATCGACATCCGTGAGGCCGGGGTTCAGCTTCAGATGGGTATAGGTGTAGCGCTCCAGTAGCACGGGTGGGCCGCCGGGCGTGTCGGGCCACTCATACGCTTCGTAGTGGATCGGAACCATCCATTCGCGGTCCACAAAAATCCGCGCGATGTAATAAATGAACGCCGGTCGCTTGAACGGATGCATCACGGTAATCGAAGTGCAGGGTCGATTGCCGACTTTGGCGTCCTCGTCCATCCACACATAACACTCGCCATACTGTTTGTCGTGATCGCCGACTTCGATCAGACGGCGCGTCAAGTTGGCAATTCCCAACTCGGTCATTGGATACCGCTGGCCGAGCATGGCGATCGGCCCGGTAGGTGGTATTTGCACGGTGCCGACCAAAGCGCGAATTCCGCTGCCGGCGTGCGCGAACATTTTTCCATCGTTCGCGCCGGCAACGTACAGCGCTTCCTGCCCCTTGAGGCCCTGTGGCGCCAAGAATTTCATATACGCGCTGAAGGGCCGTTCACGAATTTTGACGAAGCAAACTTCCAGCGGCCCCAGCTTGCCGAGAATTCGCTCCTGCTTTAACACAACCGCCGTATAATCGCGAATCTGTTCTTGGATGTTCGCCTGAACTCGCCGCGCGAATTCCAATACCCCAACCAGCGGGTGGGCCGCGGAAGGACCAGCGCCGCGATCCGCCGTGGGCGCGCCGGGCGGACCGGTAGCCGGAATCATGGCTTTCGGTACGCGGTGGTTGGCGGATCGAAGTAGAACACCCGCGGCAAGCACGGCAACCACGGCCGCGGCAAGCACCACCCAACACCGGTACTGCTTGCCGCGGCTGCCCCGTGATCGAGCTAGTGGTGGTTGATTTGGGTGGGTTGAGTGCATCGGGCATCCAGTGTTTGCGATGCCACGATTGTTCGCCCTACCGACTCTTTATACAAGACCCTACGGCAGTTGTGTTGACGGGCGTTTCCACTCGGTCGATGCAGGTTCGCCAGATCCATCGCGGCCACCTGAAGATACACTTCCGATCGGTTGCTGTCTGAGTGGTCGCAATGGTCGCTCGATGTCGCCGCAAACAGTTGCGGCCTCGCCCGATTTCCGGGAGCGAGGCCGCTGTTGAAGTGTTTGTTGCCATCGCGGTCATCGCGCTGGCACGCCAACCTCTACCGCTTCAGATTGAACTGGTATTGCCTGTTATGAACATCGAAGTCGGCGTCCGTGTAACCTTCGTTCAATTTGATGTTCATGTAGGTGTATTCTTCGAGCAGTTGCGGCTCGCCGCCTTGTTGCAACGGCCAGTCGTAGGCTTCGTAGCGAATGGGGATTTGCCATTCGTCATCGACGTAGATTTTCGCCATGTGGAAAATGAAATTTCGCCGTGGCACGGGATGCTCGACTTGGATCATCAGACATGGTCGTCCGGCAACCTTGTAGTCCTTGTAAAACTTCACATCGCACTCGCCATATTGCATGTCCTTTGTGCCTTGCTCGGCCAACCGCTTTGTGAGGTTGTAGATCCCAAGTTCGGTGATCGGATACCGTTGTCCTTTCATGGCCATCACGCTGTTGGGCGCCAGCGAAACGGTGCCGAACTTGTAGCGGAGCGTTCCGGGCGGGGCGTGTGCGAACATCTTGCCGTCATTTTGGCCTTCGACATACAGGCATTCCTGACCTTTCAGATTCTCCGGCCCGATGAACTGCATGTAGACGCTAAACGGCCGATTCCGAACTTTAATCAACGCATATTCCGGTTCGCCGACTTTGCCGTCGATGCGTTCGACTTTGCGAACCGTGGCCGAATAATCTCTAATGTTCGCATCTTGCAATTTCAGCGAATTGACCGCCAAATCGACGGCCGGCTGCAATGGATGTTGCGCCGCTGGCGGTTGGGAAACCTGGGGCTGTTGAACGAATTGCTGGACGGTTTGACTTTGGGAAATCTGCGCATCGGCGATCGCTGTTTGCGCCACGACCGGCGAGCCAAGCGACGTCAGCCAGACCGCGCCGCCAATACAGGACGCGCTCCAACACGCGCGCATGGTAAACGTCTGCATGAGAATCCACTCCATTGGTTAGCTGAACTGAAATCGTCGGCAAGGCGGAATCGAGTCGCCGACCTGCGCTAGCATTTTTTCCGCAGTCGCTTGTCGGTCGCGATGGCGATTGAGGTTGGATGCAACTCTTATACCGCACCTGGCAATCGGTTGGCGAGCCCAGTTCCTACTGAAATATGCTAGCTCGTAGCAAGCCCAAAAGTCCTTTGTATCCGATCGAGCCAGGCAGTTTGGGCAGAGTTTGCCGGGGTCGTAGCGAATCTCTGCTGCCTACTTATCGCCCATGCTAGCGGGCAAGAATTACAACGCGGCAGCCGAATCGCGTCACCCGACCAATCGCATCAACCCTCTTGGCCGGAGATGCTGAAACAATCGGGACGACCTGAATTCGCAGCCGCAGTGCGCATCGCTTCGCCGGCTTGGGCGACACATAGCCTTGGCGACAGGTAACAGTTTCCCTGATGAGTCGGCGAAAACTCAGCAGCGTCCATCGCTGTTTTTCGATTTCTGGCTCAATATCGGCCCTTGAACAGCTTCTGCAGCGGGCCAGCCGCCCGCGCCGGCCTTTCCTCTTCTCTGTCGGCCTGCGGAGCGATCGGTTGGTTGGGAAATTGCTCGAGCCCTTGGGACGGCACGCAAGACAACACGAACCGGGGCCAATAATCGTTCAGTTCGCGCATGCACTCGCCAACTTTACGCTCGCCCAAATAGCCGTCGGTCACTGTGGAGATCATATTCAACTGGATCCGTTCATCGCGATCATACGTGAGGCCAAAGGCTAAGATGTCATCCACCAACACGTCGCCTGGTCCGCTCATATCGAGACCAAATCGAACTTTTTCCGAACCCTCGTTCGGCAAATCTTTGACCGGAAAGATGAACCAATTCCAATCTCCTGGCGCAATATTCGACGAGGAAAACGAGACTGGGCCCGGCATGCGGTAATGCTGTTCACCTTCCAGAACCAATTGCAGCACTGGCGGCTTGTCGGGGTCGGGAAGTTTCATCCACAATTTCACGGTCAGCCGCCGTGAGGGAGGCATCTCAAACCAATCGCTGCGAAGCGAAGCCCGCGGGCCGCCAGAGTGAAACAGCAGTGCCTGTTTGCCATTGGTTTTTTGCGTGGATTCGCCTTCCGGTACGAGCGAAATCGTGCCCGTAGTCCCCTTGAGCAGCGACCATCCCGAAATCCGCCCCCCCTGTGCCGACGTCTCGAAATTGGCGTTGGTAAATGCCGGCAGCGCCGGCGGCCGATCCAGCGTGTTGAGCCGCTGCTTAAAATCTTGATGCTTGCTGCTCAAGAATGCTAACAGCTCTGGATTCGGCAGCAATCGCGCTTGTGTGATTTTTGTATCTGGCGACGAGAATCGCAGAGCCACAAAATCGAACGGCTCGAGCTGAATCTGCCAATGGTCGGCATTCAGAGCCGGCAAGCGACGCTGGCCACTCAGTTCATCGACGCGGCAACCCGGTGGCAAGACAGTCGACAAATCCACCGTCATTGGCCACCTGCTGTCGTTTACCAGGTAGGAATACGCGCTATTTCCCACCACGGCGCTACGGATTGTCACCGGCAGGGTGGCGTCGGTGTGGACCTGGAAATTGCCCACCGGCAAACGACGATAAGTTGCGATCAGATCGACCAGCGAATCTTCTTGCCCCACGGGCAGCAGCCAGCCGCCGTCGAAAATCGCCTCGGCATCGAGTGTGGCCAGCGCATGAATAAACCGCTCGCGATTGCGGCGCGCCGAGGGCAAGAGATGCGAGTACAGCATCAGGTTCGTCTTATCCCTGCCGAACGGACTCTTCTGATCGAAGGAGGGCAATTTCAAAGGTTGCGCATCGTCTCGCATCCAGGAATCGTTCAATAGCAACGTCCCAGTTGCCGGCAGGCGGTTGAACGCGGCGTCGAGTTCAGGAGCCCGATTTACTGCGACCTGCACCGCTTGGTCCGCGATGGGTCCAGGAGGCAAAATGCGCTCGGGCTTGAGAAAGACCAGCCCCCGATCGTGCTGCAGCAATTCGGGCTTCAATCCAAAGGTCAACAGCACCTCATCGGCCCGAGCCTTTGGCGGCAGTGAGGGCCGAAGCCACTGCTGCGCTTCGCGACTGTCGAACAAATTCGTGGCGGCAAGATACAACACCGTGTCTGGCCGCGACGCCGTCAGCTCGGCCTGCATTCTCCGATAGAATTCGGCTAATCCATCGGCGCGCCACTTGAGCCACTGTTCGTGCTCGGGGCCGGCGACGAAGCGAGAGCGAGGCAGCGGTGCCAGCAATTGCGCGCGATCGGTAAACCGAGTCGCGCCGGCACCGAGCACCTTGATCTTGGTCGCCTGCTCGAAGCGTTTGAGAGTGTCGTTGTCGAACCCCCATGCCTCGCCGGGCAACTGCGTGCAGCAGTCGGCCGATAGCTCGATCGCCACGCCTGCGAATGAAGGATGCTTGCCATATCGCTCCGTCAGTTCGTGGACCACGGCAATCATCGCTTGCTGAACGTGCGGATTCAGCGGATTGTAAAGCGGAAGATGAGTCGCCAGTGGTCGGCTCGCGTCGCCATGTTCGTGGCCGTCGGCTCCAATCAAGCGGATGCCTTCGGCATCGGCTCCGCCCCTTCGCAGGCGCGATTCCAACTCGGGAAGAGGAGCATCGAACCGCAGCGAAGGGATCAGCTTGATGCCTTCCCGATCGAAAATACGGAGCGTCATTTCGAGCACATCCTTCCGCACCGGGTCTTGCCCCGAGTCGAATAGCTCGCCATTGTCGTAACGCGGCGTGGCTTGCAAGAGCCGGCTAGGATAGATCGCGCTACCGTCGGACATGACTGTCAGCATCTGACCGTTGTAGCCCACGTGTTGCAGAAATTCCGCCAAGCGTGTCGCACTCAAATAGAAGGTTCGCCAGTCCTTCAAACTGCGCCCAATGGACGCGGCGAGCGCCTCGGGCGCGCCAAAATTTTCCGCGATCAGCGGCCGGCCCATGTAGCCGGCCAGCAGCCGCTCGGATGGCTCGGCAACGGGGAACAGCGGCGGCAGTTTGCTTGGCCCTGCTACGACACGAATTTTCCCGTATACCGCCGGCGATCCGATTCCACGATTTGCCAGCACCACCAGCGGCGATGCCGTGCGCGGCCAGAAGATCACGTGATGTCGCAGCATTTCCGCGGCAGTCGCGGCCATCGGCTCGTCAACGACGAACACTCCGGAATCGATGCCAATCGACATCACCATTCCTGCGGCGTTCGGCTCGACGACGCTGACTGCCAGGGTTTGCGGAATGTCGCTGGGATATTCGACTTCTAAGACATGCGGAGTGCCAGGATGGCTGATGGTGAGCGGATAGGCTTCCCAAGGTGGTTCCTGGTCGTCACGATGCTCCTTCAAGCGGGTCATCGAGCCAAGCGTAGGATGCTGCCACGATTGCATCCCGCCGCTGCCCAGCGGGCCGATTCGATTCGACAGCGACCACGAACGAAAACGTTCGTACCATGCGGGGTTTGCCGGATCGAGTTCCATGAGGCGCGTCCAAACGACAGGGACGTCGGATGCCTTCTGCGGCGCGTGGTCGTCGATCACGACGAGCTGTATCCGACGCTCGGCAATTGCCTTGAGCCGTTTGGGAAACCCCCAATTGGTTTGCACGAGAGCTTCGATCAAGATTTCGTAAACCCCTTCAGCATCCGGCAGAATAAATTCCCACACGCTCGTCGCCGGATCTGCGCTGTCGGCCGTCGCCTTTCCAGACTGCTCTTGCTCGTTCGATTCCTGTCCATTGGCGATTGAGATCAGCTTTGTTCGCAATTGCACCGGTGTTCCGGCGGCAATCGGCAAAAACCGCGGCTCGACCTCGAATTGGAGTTTCTCGCCTGGCGAGAACACCAAATGGTCGCGCGAGAGATTTACATGGAGCGGATCTGAAGAAATGCGCGCCACGCGAATTCGATTATTGGCCTTGTCGAGATCTCGTACCGTCGGCTTATTCAGCACGCTGTGCAACGGGATTTCCTGGGGGATTGGCGCCTCCTCCGACGACGAGGAATCGGCCAGTTCGATGCGCAGCGTAGCCTCGGATGGCGCGGCTACGTCGATGTCGATGGCGTCGTACGACTGGGGCGACGGTTGGCGAATCTCGATCCGACCGTGCTCCTCCCAAACGGCACCTGGAGCATCCGACTCTTCGCCGAGCAACCGCACCAAACTGAGCTTGCCGTGGTCGGTGGTGATGGAGCCGCGCCACTGCGTTTTTACCCCACCGCCCCACGAGATACGGAGTTGCACGGTCGGTTCAGCCTGAGCCGACTTAGCGCTCAAAATCGCGATCAGCAATGCGAACAGCGTGCGTCGCACGGCGATCGGCCCGCAACGCCAGCGCCAAGCACTCTGGCCGTCGCGGGCAATTGAGCGCGCGAGATGGCGAAGCGCATTCGGACTTCCTTGTCCGCGCATGGATGACCCAACCGCTGATGATCTCGTCCTTGAGTTGCCGCCGCACGAATGGCTGGCAAGGAATGGGGAAATTATAGCGCCAAGACGCAATCGGCCCCAGACCGGATTCTTTCGCCCAAGTACAAATGAACTACCGACTTGCGCTATTCGAAGCCAAAAATAAGCTGCTGCCCTAGCGGCAGCCAAGCAGCGGCTTCGCCAGTTTCACAGCCCTGCCTAAATTCCGCTAGCACGCTTTGCAACTGATCGACGATTTCCGGGCACAGTCCGGAAACTTCATTGACTTCACACCAATCATCAGGTTTGACGAACAATTCGACTTGTGGTTGAAATGACCGTTTGGTTGCAGGCGACAATCGCATCGCCCAAGCAGGCGTTTCCACGCGACAGCCATGATCTGGTGATATGGCGAACGCCCGATCCAAGATTCCTGCCGAATCGCCGCAGGCCAGCGGCAGAATCGATCGGCCGTTGGCGCTGGCAATTGGCGATTGCCTGGACGATGAACCGCAGGCGATGTCCAACAAGGTTGCACAGAGGTCGGCCGGCTGAACGAGCGACTGAGATCGCAGACTTGCCCCCGCGCCCTGCGGCAATCGAACAAAACACGGAACATGCGTCAATTCAGCATACAACGCCTCATCGCACAATCCGATACGTCCATGTTCGCCCAGAGGAAACCCGCGCGTCGAAACAACGACCAACATCGTGTTCGGCGCAGCCGGCGATCGATCGATTACTTCGATCAGCGAACCAACCAGTTCGTCGATTAGCGAAACCTGTCCGGCGTAGGCGTGGCGCAAGCCAAGCAATTCGTCGGGATCGGCTTTCTCGGAAAACACACGATTCGGCACGGACGACCAATCTTCAGCCGCAGGATCGTCTTCGTCGTGATATTGAGCACGAAAGTTCAGTGGGGCATCCCAAATTTTCCCTAGCGTGCCGGTATGTGCCCACAACAAAAACGGCGTTCGCGGCGACTTTTCCAGCCAATCTATCGCCTGGGCAAAAAATGCCGCGGCGTCGGTATCCGAAAGATCTTCGGCCACAGAACGAACGTCATTTTGTAGCCTGTCATACCGCTCCGCAATAAACCGTTGGTCGAACGCATCGGCCAGCGGATGGGCCGCTAGCGTGGGGTCGTCGGTGAAAAGTGTTGTCTTCCAACCAGCGTTTGCCAAGCGCGCAGGCATCGGCTCGGTCCCAGCAATTCGCGCTTCTGGAACCATCGCATGACACCCCAGCCACAACGAACGATAGAGACTCTGCAATTGCGGTGAATCGATCATCATCCGATCGAGTACCAGCGATTCACTCGCCAATCGATCCAAAGCCGGAGTGCTGACCCATGTGCTTCCATATGCTCCCAGATAACCAATATGCAGCCGATCGATGGCCAAGCAGATGATGTTCGGTTGAAGCACGGTGAGCCTTTGGATTGGATAAGTGAAGCCGATATACTATAATGGCACTAGGCTACCTTTACGAATCTGCACCGCAATGGTCCAAAGCTTGATTGACAAGCGGACAAACCAAAGCCCTCCAGTACGCCGACGAGCCTATCGTATTCGTCGATGCCTGAGATTCCATCCTCAGACGAGAGGCATTTCTCCATTTGCCGAGGTCAGAATTTAGGCTGCCGAGAAACATATGAACTCAAATATGCCCTGGTGGACGGCGCAGGAAGTTCCAGGTCGGCTCGATCGGACGATGGAGCGAATGGACATCTTGATGGTTGTTTGGGAAAGCGATGAAAAACCAACTGGCCGATCGATGGCTTCATTCGCTCGATCGCCGATCCGCGAGAACGGGGGCTGACAGAATCGACAAGATACTTCGCAAATCGCCCCCTCGATTGCATCCGTCGTCGGCCGAATTTTCCAACATTGGTTGAATCCCATGCACACACTCTACAATGTCAGCGAATCAGATCGTTTGGTTCGCGTTGTAGATGTTCAGATCGACTCGCTAAAATAGCAGCGCAGTCCCATTGTATTCGACAACATCATCGGCGGTGGCGATTCTGCGGCGAGATTTCGCATTAATCTCCCTTCGCCAGCCGTATTCCCGGCATCGCTTCTCGATGAAGTGCGTTGCGGCAAAAATCGCCTTGGTTTGGATGGTTGTCATGTTTCCATTGACAAGTCTGGCCGCGGAGCCGCCAGCGGTCCAGGCCTCGTCTTCCAAGGCAATCGACCTGGGAACAAGTCGCGAGCATCAATTGGCATCCGCGGAGCAATTGGCAGAAAGCGTCACGATTCTCCGCGACTCCTACGGCACGCCGCACATCGATGGCGCGACGGACGCCGCCACGTTGTTCGGTTTGGCCTACGCTCAGGCTGAAGACAACTTTTGGCAAGTCGAAGACAATTACATCCTCTCGCTCGGGCGATATAGCGAAGTGCATGGCCCGACGGGAATGAATTCCGATTTTCTCAATCGGGCCTTTGAAATCGTGCCCCGGTCGCGAGAAGATTTCGCCCACTGCGATCCGGCCGATCGGCGATTGACCGAAGCCTTTATCAGTGGCTTGAACTACTATCTGGCGAAACATCCTCAAGTCAAGCCGCGGCTCATCCAGAGGTTCGAGCCGTGGCACCTCTTGGCATTCAGCCGCCATCTGACGTTGGAAATGTGCTTTCGCTACACGCGGCTCGATCGCAACTTTCTGCCGCGGGTGAATCCCCGCATTTGGGCCGCCAGCGGCTCGAACGCCTGGGCCATCGCCCCGCAGAAAACTCGCGACGGCAAAGCTCTTTTGCTCGTCAATCCGCATCTGCCGCAGTTTGGCTTTACTCAGCTTTACGAGGCTCATCTGCGCAGCGGCGAAGGCTTGAACGTCGCCGGGGCGATGTTTTTCGGGAACCCATTGCCGAGCCTCGGACACAATGACAGCCTCGGTTGGGCGCTCACCACCAATGAGCCTGACATCGCTGATCTTTGGCGGTTAACGTTCGACGACCGCCTGCGGCCGCTCAGGTATCGCTACGACAATGCCACGCGCGACGCAACCCAGTGGACCGAAACGATCGGCGTGCTTGGATCGCAAGGCGTTGTACCCAAGCGGTACGCGTTCCGAAAAACTCATTACGGCCCAGTGGTCGCCCAAGAGGACGATGCGCACTATTTGGCCGCCCGCGTAGCGGATTTGTTCGAGTTGCGCCCCTTGCGTCAAACCCTGCGCATGGCAAAAGCTCGGAATGTCGCGGAATTCCGGCGCGCGATGTCGATGTTGCAAATTCCATTCATGAACGTGCTGTGTGCCGATCGCGAAGGCAGCGTCTTTTATCTTTACGGCGGATCCATTCCGCGGCGCGATCCAAGCTTCGATTGGACAAACCCCGTCGACGGCAGCAATCCGCGCACCGCCTGGAGTGGTTTTCATTCGTTCGATGAATTGCCGCAGTTGCTGAATCCCCAGGCTGGCTATTTACAAAACTGCAACTCGTCGCCATTTACCACGACGCATCTCGACAACCCCGACCGTCGGCGATTTCCCGATTACATGTTTGAAGACGCCGACGACGACAAACTCCGCGCCAAACGCTCGCGTGAACTGCTACAAGCACGCGATGACTGGACGCTGGAATTGCTCGAACAAACGGCCTTCGACACGACGCTCTATTGGGCGATCCATGAAATGCCGAAGTTTATGGCGGCGATGGAGACCGTGAACATCTGCAATCCACAGTTGGCCGGCCGCGCACTCCCGCTGGTCGATCGATTAGAGCGATGGGACGGCAAAATCACGTCCGACAGCACCGCGGCTACGCTTTGCACCGCCTGGTACGAACGGCTCTACGGCGCTGAATATCCCGGCGAGCAACTGTTGCCCGAATTCGTCGATAAACCGGTCGCCCAGATTGAGGCCCTCGTTGCCGCGGCCGATTCGCTGTCGCAGAAGTTTGGAGATTGGCAAGTTCGCTGGGGCGATGCGCATCGAGTGCAACGCCATCCGCGGATGATCAACCTCTTCCCGCTTCCGTTCAGCGATGCAGAGCCAAGCTTGCCTTGCGTCGGCGGCCACGGCCCGATGGGAATCATTTTCACCCAGTATTACAGTCCAGTGCTGAATGTCCCGTTTGTTGAAACGCAAAAGAAGCATTATGCCCTCGTCGGCGCTACCTATCTTGCCGCTTACGAATTTGGCGACCGCTTCCGTGGCGGCACGCTGGTAAACTTCGGCGCTAGCGCCGATCCCGATTCTCCTCATTACTTCGATCAAGCCGAACTCATGGCTGCCGGCAAATTCAAACCCGAGGTGTTCCACTGGGACGAAGTGCTGGCCAGCGCGCGGCAGTGCTATCATCCAGGGCAATAGGGTTCAGGGTTCGAGGTTCAGACGACACATTTCAGGCGGCACGGCATCACTCGCGATTTTATCCCCCTTGAACTGGATGTTTACAATCGCCCAAAATCCCCCTATCGACGCACGAACTCAACATGACAGCACGCTGAACCTTATACTCTGAACCTTGAACCCTGAACCCACCCCTCATGCCTCAATACGTCGTCCGCTATGGTGCAATGCGACTTCTCGGCATGATGTCGCCACGCGGCAGCGATGTCTTTGCGCGGGGGGCCGAAGTCATTGCTCGAACCGACCGTGGCCTCGAATGCGGCATGGTCCTTTGCGAAGCTACGCCGGAATCGACCAAGGATCTGAAAAACCCCGTCCAGGGTCAAATCCTGCGAACCATGACGCACGCCGACTTCAACGAGCAGAACCGGCTGCTGGCCCAACAGCGCGATGAGTTTCTCAAGTGCCGCGAATTGGTCGCGACTTCTGGCCTGGAAATGGAACTGATCGATCTCGAACACGTTTTTGGTGGCGAGAGGGTCGTCGTCTATTACCTGGCCGAAAACCGCGTCGATTTTCGCGAATTAGTCAAACAATTGGCCAGCGAATTCCAAACCCGCATCGAAATGCGCCAAATCGGAGTCCGCGACGAAGCCAAGCTGCTGGCCGACTATGGCGACTGCGGCAAACCAGTCTGCTGCAACACGCATCTTGCGGAAATGCCGCCGGTTTCGATGAAAATGGCCAAGCTACAAAAGGCCACGCTCGACCCCACAAAAATCTCGGGCCGTTGCGGCCGATTAAAATGTTGTTTACGGTACGAATATGACACCTACGAGGCGCTGCAAACCGAACTGCCGCCGATCGGTTCTGAAGTCCTCACCGATCGCGGCCGAAATCGCGTCCTGGCCCACGAAATCCTGGCACAGCAGCTCCTCGTCGAAACCGAAGACCACCGCCGTCTACTGATTCCCGCGGCCCAGGTGCTGACCGTGTTAAAACGCGGCGCTGGCGAGCAGGAGTTAGGAAGTGGAGGGCGCGAATGATCGAATGGGCCGCAGTGTCGTGCCGAACACCTTGAAAACTGAGCGGAGCGTTGACGAGATCGCCTATTCCTGATCAGACCATTGATGAAATCCGCCGCGATGCCCCAACTCGATCCTTCTCACCCGTTGGCAAAACTCTTGAAGCGTGACACGCGATTCAAGATGGACGCCTATTTTTTCGTGTTCGAATCGCTCGAATACGCGCACAAAGTCCTCGGCCTGGGGCAAGAGCGCCCGCGCGACAACGAACAAACGGAATCGCCGCCGGCAAAAAACAAGAAAAAGGTCGAACGCCACCTCACCGGCCAGCAGCTTTGCGAAGCCATTCGCCAATTCGCTCTCGATCAATACGGCTTGATGGCCAAATCCGTCCTCAACAGTTGGGGCGTGAAAACAACCGGCGACTTTGGCAGCATCGTATTCAACCTGATCGAAGCCGGCCAAATGAAAAAAACAAAACATGACTGCATCGACGACTTCGACGAGGTCTTCGACTTCGACGAAGCATTCGTCCGCGGCTTCAAAATTAAGCTGCCGACCGTCTCCACCGAATGACGAGCGCTGTTCGTAGCTGCCACGCCATCGCGACGACGATCCTGACAGCGCTGCGCCGAGCGGAAAACAGCGCCAATGTGCGCCGAAGTCTTGCAGAGCTTGTTCACTGCAGAACCGCATCGAATCCCATGCCGAATCGAAGCCGCGCCCGTCGGTGTGCGATTGGGGCGTCGTCCCTTCCCACCCGGCCCGGCAGTTGTGCGCGAGTCTCTCGACCCCACTGGAGGCAGACAAGTGGCACGGTCGAGAGACACCTACCACAGCCAGTGGTAATTGGCTGCCAAATCCATAGCGAGGCCACCAACAAAGGAATCGCCATTCCATGCCCAAACAGCGTCAACCCAAGGCAAAGCAACCTGCAGCACCACTCGCCCCGCTTCGCCCCGCACCTACCCGTCGCCAAAAAACCATTCTCGTACTAGCCGTTGCCGCAATGACCATTTGGCTAATTTTTCTGGCAGTCTTGGCAGCAAGAAGCTAGCCCTACATTCCCGGCATTTTGGAAAAATTCTGCCGGCGGAGATTTTTTGAAGCATTTTTCAAGCGTAAGTCCCGTGGAGATGAAAGGGCCGCCGCTTGACAGGAACTTGCTTCGCCACGCGCCATCGTGGTGGAAAAAGCTTGGCCGCGTTTGTCGGTAACATGCGACCATGGTTCACGGTGCATTTGAAACCGGAGGCCTTGCAGAAGCTAATGCGGCACAATAGCTACCAGACGACTTTGGGCTACGTGAATCTTGCCAGCTAGGTCGAAGGGGCCGTGTTGGATATGCCTGTTCCGGACGTGCTGAAGTAGGCCCGAGAGCAAGCCGCGGAGGTCAGCGATTAAACAACAACGGCGTGGTAGGCTTCTGGTAGGTAACCTCCACGCCGTCGTCGCAAGTCTATGAGGCCGTTGGGACTCGAACCCAAGACCTACGGATTAAAAGTCCGTTGCTCTACCAACTGAGCTACGGCCTCATTTTCTCGGGAATTTTTGGCTGATGTGCGTTTTATTGAGGCAACGTGTCATTTTTGTACTACACCCGCTACTACACCCAATAAGCCCGAACCAACGAACGTGCTATGCCAAAGGGTATCTAAAAACGCATCGGCAGTAAACCGGCCAAATCGCAGCGAGACTTTTCGCTGTTTGCTCATGCGGCTGGTCAGTGGGTCAAAAAGGTCGGGGATTCCGACCGGCGACCCGCGCCAGATCGTGGCCGCTACGCTGGGATATTTGGAGAACAATCGTTCGCGATTGAGCTATCCTCTGCGCCGTCAGCAAAGGCTGCCGGTGACGACCACCTGGATGGAATCATGGGTCAAGGAAATAAATGATCGCGTGAAGGGAACCGAGATGTTTTGAACGATCCCAACGGCGCCTGGGGCTATCTTGCAAGTTCGCTCGGCTGCCCTTTGCGACGACGACTGCCCCATCCACTACCTTCATCACCGCTCGGTACCCCCCCTCACTCATCACCCTAAATTGCCTACGGTCCCAGTCCGATCCTGCTGATTCTTTAAAAGCCGACATGCACCCTTCGCGATTTGTTAGTTCAATTAGCGCAGACGATCGGGCCGAGGGGTTGCTAGCACTTTCGGTAGATAAACAATGGCGAGGGGGTGCAGTGGATAAGGAAGCTTAGTCGATACCAATATCCGTGCAACTCGATCTTCTCATTTGCGCTACCCATAGCCTGTTGCACTTCAAGTATGTGCAGGTCTTTTCAACCCGTATTCGCTTGGCTGTGCTTCGCGGCAGCTCTGGGTGGACAACGCTCCATCGGCCATGCGGCTGAACATTCGGCTGCTAAGTCTGGTTTATTCACAACGAGTGCCGCCAGTTTAACGCAGCCGGCGACAGAGAACCATGTCGAGGCGCCAGGCGATGACGTACTCGAAAGCAATACGCAGCCCGCGGAACCAGAGCCAAGTCCGGTCGCCGAGGGAGGCGCTACTTCGGGCGATGCCAAATGCACTCCCCAAAAAATGGCCGAACTCAAAAAGGCCGCGGCCTCGGCCTACAAGGATCCATTCTACGACAATTCGTTCAAGTATCTCGACGATCCATGTTACAACGATTGGCATCTGGGTGAGCGCTTCAAACAATTGCATCCTGCTTGCTGCGACGACACGGTGGATCTCGGCGGCCAATATCGCCTGCGGTACCATGACGAAATCAATATGCGCGGCTTAGGATTGACGGGGCAATCCGATCAGTTTTTGTTGAAACGACTTCGTTTATATGCCAACTGGGTGCATGAAGACTGGCTACGCGTTTACGGCGAATACCTGGATGCGACGAGCGACTTCGAAGACTTGCCGCCTCGCTCGAACGAAGTAAATCCCAGCGAAATCCTCAACTTGTTTGCCGACCTGAAGTTGCTCGATGTCGGCGGCAGTCCGTGGTGGGGGCGCGTGGGCCGACAGGAAATGCTGTACGGTTCGCAGCGATTGATTTCACCGCTAGACTGGGCCAACACTCGCCGGACTTTCGATGGCGCCAAGATTTATTTCCGCGGCGAGGATTGGAATCTCGATGGTTTTTGGCTGCGGCCGTTGATGAACGATCCGGAAGGATTAGACTCGCCCGACGGCACGCAAGAGTTTTACGGCATTTGGGCCACCTACAAAGCAATCCAGGATCACTCCTACGATATATACTGGCTCGGCTATCACGATTATGACGCGCCGTACGCTGCCGCCAGCAGCTTTAAATTCCAAACCGCCGGCGGCCGCATTTATCAAAACAAGGGTCCGTGGCTGTGGGAAATCGAAGGCGGTTATCAGTTCGGCGAATTCGGCGATGGGAGCCATTCGGCGGGATTCTTTACACTCGGTGGCGGTCGCAAGCTGGAGCGGTGCCCATGCTGGAAACCGGTGGTCTGGGTGTACTACGACTGGGCATCCGGCAGCGATATCATCGGCAACGGATTTAACCACCTGTTTCCGCTAGGACATAAGTTCTTGGGCTTCATGGATTTCTTTGCCCGCACAAACATTCAAGATTTTAATATCCTGTATGAAATGCAGCCGAGCGCAAAGTGGAAATTCCTGGCGTGGTGGCATCTGTTTTTTCTGCAGAATCCGAACGATGTCCCCTACAAGATCAACGAACTGCCGTTCGTCACCACGCCGGGCGGCAGTCCGTATCTCGGCCAAGAACTCGACTTGCAGACCACTTGGGCGATGACGGATCGAATGAGCTGGCTCATCGGCTATTCACACTTCTTCACAGGCGATTGGTATCGCACCAATCCCACTCCTCCGCCATTTACCGGCGACGCCGACTTCGTTTACGTGCAATCTCAAGTGAACTTCTAATTGCCGCCAAGTCTTAATGCCGAACTCGATGGAGTTCCTCATGGCCATCGTGTTCGGCCGCAATTTTTTGCCGAGTTCACCACATACTCACGGAAAATACGAAAGAAGCGGAGAAAACGCACGTGTGGCGATCGTGAAGAAGGAGCTGGGCATCGATCGAAGTCTGTCCGAGAGTATGCACATTCTCAGTCGCAGCTTGTTTGTCCCCCGATCAATCAGACCCTTTGTGCGGAAATTCGATCGAATTTAGAACCCACTGCTGCAAACCAGTTGACACTATTCGACTGATAGCCGGACAATAGTGGCATCATGGGCGAAATCGTTGTTGTAGGCGTGGCCCGCCGCGATCTTTGCTCTGATTGGAGGATTATCTCAATGAACCATCGCCTACCACGATTCGTCGGCCTTGGCATTGTCTGGGCGGCGGTTGCCCTGGCCTACGGCCAAAAAGTCAGTGTCCAACCCGGCATCAACGATTCGTTTAGGAATCCGGATATCGACGAATTCAAGAAAAAGTTTGAAGTGGAAAGCCGAGAGCTATTTGCGCGACGAACGGCAATTGTGGCGGCGTGCCAGATCAAGCCGGGCGAAGCAGTGGCCGACATTGGTGCCGGGACCGGCCTGTTCACGCGGCTCTTTGCCGCTGCGGTCGGCGACAAAGGACGAGTCATTGCCGTCGACATTGCCCCGAAGTTCCTCGACCACATCGCTTCCACCGCCCGCGAGGCCGGCTTGCGCAACGTCGATCCAGTTCTAGCGACCCAGGACTCGACGCAACTGCCGGCCGACTCCGTGGATGTGGCATTTATCTGCGACACCTACCACCATTTCGAGACCCCCGCCAAAACGCTGGCCTCGATCCACCGCGCCATGAAACCCGGCGGCCGGTTGATCCTCATCGACTTTCGCCGGATTCCCGGCAAGAGTAGCGACTGGGTCATGCACCACGTTCGCGCCGGGCAAGAAGTCTTTGAGGCGGAGATTGAGGAGGCTGGCTTCGAGAAGGTTTTGGAAGACACCAAGTTGCTGCACGAGAACTATTTTGTCGTCTTCAAGAAAGTGTCCAAAAGCAGTCAATCGTAGTCCATCCGAGTCCTGTCCGTCCAATCAAGAGGTAGCTGTCATTCATCGTCACTATTGTTCACTTAGCGCAACTCGATTTTCACCCCCTCGGTACTACCGGCGCGCGTCGAATTCGCGTTGTCTGTGAATTCGTGCTACAATCTGAACCGGCTACAATCTGAACCGGACAAGCCGTGCCGCACGAGGTTTGGAGCCGTTTCCTCGCGTCACTCTTGTGATCTACCCTACCAGTCGATGGAGAAGATAGATGGTCCGCTCAATTGCGTCTTGTTTGTCTGCGATCGCGTTCGTCATTGCTCTGGCAGTTCAGCAGCAGGCGACCGCCCAGCAGAAGGATCAACCCTTTGATCCGTTTGCGCTGGACGGGTCGCAGAACATCGTTCAGGAAGAGCATTTTGGTATTGTCAATGGCAAGATTGCTGCTGGCATTCCCTATCGCAACGTATTGAGGATCAATGGTCTTTGGGCGCCGCCGTACCTGAGTTCCAATTTCAATATGGAAATCACCGTTTCGGGCAAGCCTGTTGCAACGAAGAGTTACCAGTGGCATCCATTCAAGGTCGAGCGGTCGGGATCAGTCGGCGGAATCGATGTCAAGAGTTCAACGATGCTCATCCCCGGTACTCGCGCTGGACTGCTGGAATTCACCCTTACCAACACCGGCGTCGAGCCTCGTACCGCTGCTGCGGCAATCACCATCGAGGGCGTCACGCTGGCTCAAGGCGCTTCAGCAACAACGCCGTTCATTCCAGCGGCCATCGCCACCGAGGGTGTCACGCTGGATATCGCCGAACCGGTGGATGAAAACGGCGGCTTAGGATGGTCGTTTGCCAGACCCAAGAGCAAGACCGCCACGACGCGAAAATTTGGCGACGGATCGCTTCGCTTGGAGCAAGGCGGCCTGACGATTGTCCTGCGCGCCAGTCGCGATGTGCAATGGCAGGCTGCATCGCCCTGCGGCCAATGGACCGTATCCTTGCCGCCATCGGGCAGCGCTACGCGGTATGTTGCGTTTGCCATTGGACCTGCGGCGGAAGCGCAAGCAGAGTGTGAAAAGATAACGGCTGACCTAAAAAAGACGGTGGCGGATGCGCAACTGGCATACGCCAAGCGGATCGAAGACTTCTTCAACCAGCTTCCCCGGTTCGAATCGAGCAATGCTGCCCTGGAGCGATTTTATTATCGATCGCTGGTTCAGTTCGTGATGAATCGGTGGGATGTTTCCGAGTTCTTGCTGCATCCCTACTACAGCACGGGCAGCATTAATGGCGGGTGCGTCGGCAACTATCTCTGGGACTTCGGAGAAATTTGGGAAATCTTTCCAATGTTCGATCCCGCCGCGGCCCGCAGTCATATCAAGCATTTTCTTGCCATCGACATCACGAAGCACTTCGCGTTCGAGCCGGTGACGGGGAAGACATTCGGCCCTTGGTATCCTGTCAATCAGGAGAAGATCGTTGGCCTGATTTATTTTTATGTCAAGAACACGGGCGACACGGCGTTCTTGTCCGACATTGTCGATGACAACACGATTCTGGCGCACGCGGTCAACAATGCCATGTTTGGCGATGACCCCGAAAAGCCCGTAAACCTGATCGATTATGGCCCATCGAATAGCCATCTCGAATTGCGTCGCGGCATTCCTTACAACCATGTGATGCCCGACTTGAATGGGCGCCGCTACGATACCTACCAGCGGGCCGCCGAGTTGACGGAGCTAGCAGGCAAACCCGATCCGCGCCTTCGTCAACGGGCGGAAGAATTGAAAAAAGTGCTGAAGCAGCAACTCTGGAACGAACGCGCCGGCTGGTTCGACTTCCGAAATGAAAAAGGAGAGAAGGATCTCCGCTATACGGTGCAGGTTTTCAAGCTCTTCGCCAGCAAAGTTCTAGATGCCGAACAGGAAGCTCGACTACTCGTGCACCTCAACAATCCGCAGGAGTTCATGGCCGAGTTCGGATTGGAAAGCATGGCGAAGACCGATCTGGCCTACGATCCAGTTGACTATGACAACGGAGGCGGAGGCTGCTTCACGGCCTTCCCGGCCCAGATTGCCGAACGCCTCTATAAAGCGGGCCATCCCGACGTAGCCGCAAACATCTTGAAGCGCATTTTGTGGTGGGGCGAGCGGATGCCATATTGGGGCGATTCGTTCGCTGCCAACGAAATCGACTATCGCCACGATACGCCATTGCAATCCACGATCGACAGCGCTGCGGTGGCACAGTGCATCATCTTTGGGATGTTTGGTGTCCAGGCGGAGTTCAATGGAGACATCCGCATCGATCCGCACCCGCCTGCCTTCGCGCGCCAGATCAGTCTTAAGGGTCTGCGGCTACGCGGTCATGTGCTGGATATCGCCGTCGATGGAGCGGAGTATGAGGTGCGCGAGGGGGCTAAGCACGTTCGTGCCGCGGTTGGTCAGCCAACCCTTGTGCGCGGCGACGAACTGATCGTTGATGCCGCAAATTAGGAAATTGGGCAACGACGTTGATTTCTGCCAGGACCAAGAAAAGCTTGGGCAGGGTCGATCTGCGCGAGTCTTCGCCAAGGGAACACCACCGCACGCCAGGTGTCATTTCCAATCGCCGCGTTCCGATGCGTAGACGACGCGGTATAGGGGGGCGAACAACGAGTGAATTCCTCGGCTTGCAGTGCGACCGCTGCTGGCCGATGGAACGCTTGATGGCGACCTTGTCGTCGCGCCAATTGTCGCGGCAAAATGCTGCGATTGCGGTCGGTGGGCCGCTAGACCAATCGAGGCTCACTTTCTAAGCTGGCGTTTGTGGAGTTGTGCGTGCGGTCGTCGTGCTTGAGGCTGGTGGGTTGGCCGTTCAACGCTCGTCGGCTCGCCAACTTCGCGCAGGTTGTGAAGATTTTCAAATTTGTCTTGAAGCAGGAGGTACCGTCGGCTACCAACGCCGATGGCTAGCCCGATGGCGTCGGCTCCTGAAAGTAGCTGGCGCGATTGTTCCACAACCCTAACGATTTGCCCCCTGATTCCCGTGCCGCATCGTCAATGTCGTTACCCGCTGGAATCGCTGAACGGTTGCCTTTGCAAGAACTGCTGGGCTACCTGAATTTTTCGTCCGGCGCCAGCGATGCAACTTTTCTCAAAGGGCTGAATGAACTGTGGGGGGCGATTGAAGCGGCTGGGATTCCTCCGCAGCAATCGTGGCAGGTCGCTCATCAACTCTTGAGGGCGAAGCTCGATGAACTGGCGGGCAAGGCGGCTGCATTTAAGGATGCCGAACAAGCCCGCGGCGTACTGCGACTGGCATTCGAGGAGGTATTGCCGGCCTACGCTCAACATCATCGCGATTTGCTCTTCCATCAAACCGGGGCGGAGCTTTGGCGGCCGCTATTCGTGGGACACGTGATGGAGGCTGTGCTGGCCGAGGGCGCACCCTGGGAAGAATCGCGGCGAATCGTCGATCGCGTGCTGCGGCGGCTCAATGATTTCATCGGCCATCGTCCCGTGCCGGTGCTAGAAACGCGAAAGCACGAGCCGTATTCGCACGAACGCGTTCGCCCCGTGCCGCTGTATATCGCAAACGTCGGCGTGGCGGTAGGCCGCTACCACGACCTGATCGACACCGTGCTTCGCATCTTGCGCAGCACCGATCGAGAATTGCTGGAGGCCGCTTGTTTTGACCCGGACTTACTTGACGAACTGTCGTTCGATCCGCGAGCCTACGATTTCAATCACCCTGTCAACCGACGGCCGAATTATCACTTTGGGCAATGGGATCCGCACCTGATCGACAACCGGGGGCAATACCGGCGGTTTGTGCTGCAACAATGTACGCTCGACGCGGTTCTGGCACGAATGGAGACCTCGCGAAGCGTGCCGCGCGAACAATTGATGTTTGAAGCGGGTGCCGTGTTGGCAGGTACTATTTTGATGGCCGCCGGAACGAGCGGCGCAGGGCCAGACTCGTTCGACTCGTCGGTGACACTTGCGAAGTTGATGCCGCACATCGCAACCTATCGCGACGAGTTTTATCGGCGGCTCTTGGCGCGCGCGCCGGCGGAAGTTCGTCAACACTTGCAATCGGAATGCGAAACGCAACACCAGCCGTTCGCGGGCGCACGGCAGCATTTGAACGCGGAGCTGGCGCGACTGCGGGCGTTGCAGTTGCAGCACGTCGAGTTGGCGATTCTCTTCGCGCGACTGGGGTATTCGGAGGCGGCCGCGCGGCAAGCCGACATTGTGCCGGCCGCCTCGGCGCGGATGGTGTGCCAGATGCAGTGCTTACTCACATCCGGACACCGCTTGGCGGACGCTGGGCGGTTGACCGAGGCGTTTGCCATGTTGCCGCAAGTCGACGATTTGCTCTCGCGGGCCATCCAATGCGGCGCAGTGGTCGATCCGTGGAACATTCTGGGCTTCTCCGGGCAATTCAGTTTGTTCCCGGCAATGGAAAACAGCATTCCCGATCCGCGCGTCGACGAATTGCTCGACTTGGTCGCGCAGGCTTTTGCCCTCTATTCGAGACTTTGGCACGAAGCGGCGACGGCCGACGATGCTGAGCTGCTCGACAAATTGCCGCCGGCGTTTCGTCAGCGCGCCGACTGGTGGGATCAATTCGCCACTACGTCGGTCGAAGGCATTCGTTCGATTTCCGGAGACGAGGCGCACACGTCAGGTCGGCGAGTTGCTGAAGCGCTAGCGGCTTGGCACCAGGGAGGCGCAGCGGCGGGAAAGGTTGCTTTTTGGCAGCCCTTCGCCGACGAGTTTGATTCACCTCAGGCGTACGGCCGAGTGATCGAAGTGCTGCTGGACAAGGAAGATTTGCACGCAGCCATGGCGCTGCTGATGCATTGGTTGAGCCAGGCCGCCGAGGTGAGCCTCGATGAAGGACGGCGAAGCTTTTACGCGCTCGCGGTGCGGTGGATGCAGTTGGCTCTCGGTCGGGCCGATCGATCAGCGACGACGGTCAACGACTCTTTGCTGATTCAGAAATTCTTCGACTACCTGGAGGCCAATGCGGAAGATTATTGGGACGTTCCCAATTGGCGCCCCGATGACTTTGCCTCGGTAAGCGATGGTTCTCGCCAATCCAAGCCGCCGACGGAAAGTGATGTCGATCCGGAGGAAGGACAAGGGGCCGACGAGTTATTTAGCGCAGCATACGAAGATGTGGTCTATCGGGATAGCACATCCGACGGCACCGATGCTGATATGCTAGAAGTGCCCGCTGCCGGCGACCATTCGAGCGATGACGAGCTCGAGCGCGAACAACGTCGATTGTCGAGCCGGTTGGCGTTCTTGGCGATGCTGGCGGCGCTTTGGAAGATGGCCGCCGCCACGGCACAAGCAGGAAATCGAAAATCGGTACGCGTTGAAGTGCCGCGGACCTGGCGCGAAAGAGCGGTTGAAAATCGCAACGCGCTGGTGGAATTGGCCGCCGCAATCCAGAAGTATCCGATCGCGCCGACTTCGGCAAGCTACGAAGCCCTCGTGGAGCTTGATCGGCGGAGAATGATTCGTGAATCGCTGCTCGAAAAAGTAGTGGCCACGATTGTCGCTAATCGCGATGCTGAAATGGCGCTGGCGGCGGTTGATCTGAGTGCGACGGCAGAGGTGCGCGAGAGTGAATCGAGCTGCGCCGTTGGACCACAGACGATTGTGCTGTGGTCGGCGGCGCTGCGGGGCGATGCCCCTGAAGTTGGCAGGCTGTGGCCGGCGTTCTTGTCGGAAATTGCTGAACAGCCGCTGCTCTATGTACCGATCACGCGCGGCGGGGATGCTCGCAAAATTGCGTCGGTGCGCGGCCTGCAGCAGATGTTTCGCGAACTCTTGCAACGATTGCCACGGTTGGGGATGTTGCGCGAAACGTGTCAACTACTGCGCGTGGCCCGCGAGATGGAGAAAGATCATCCACTCGGCGCAGGAGCAGTGACCGAATTCGATCGATTGTTCGAAGTCGGATACAAAGCAATCGTCGAAAGTCTGGTGGAATCGTCGGCAGCGCGCCATGAAGTTCGGCCACCATCGACCGCCGCAAAATCCAAGAAGCGACGCAGCGCAAAAGCACAGGTCGAGCGTGCCGCAGCCGACGATCTGCAATTGATTGATGGCTTGCAAATGGCCACCGAATCGCTGCTCGGCGAATGGCTGTCGCACAGCCGCACGTTGCGGTTGTCGGTGCTGGAACGAGTCGACAATAGCAAGACCTGGCAAGCGTTGGTCGCGTTTATTCGTAGCTATGGCTCGGACCTGTTCACGCAGGATTTTTTCCATCTCGGCAACCTGCGCGGCATCTTACATCAGGGAGTCGAGAACTGGCTGGAGCAACTGGCCGAGGATGGTGAAGCGGCCGACCACCTTCGCCTGTTTGCCGAGTTGGACGAGCGACTGCCGCGGGCGGAGGCCAAGAAACATTTGTCGCTGGTGATTGAAGCCGTCGTCGAGAACTACACCGAGTATCGCGACTATAACGCCACGACGACGCAATCGGATCGCGGCGAGATGCTTTACGCGCTGCTCGATTTCCTCCGGGTCAAGGTCGGCTATGAACGCATCCATTGGAATCTCCGCCCCGTGATGATGGCCCACGAAGTGCTCGTTCGCCGCGGCTGTCATGGGGCGGCCGAGCAATGGCGCCACGCAATGGCCGAGCGAACCAGCGACGTGGCCGAGCAACAGATCAAACGGCTGGCTGATTTGCAAACGGAGTATGCAATGCGGTTGCCGACCATCGCCGATCGGCTGTCGGAGCGCTTTATCCGGCCGTTGACCATCGACCGGATCCGATCGTTAGTCGCGCCGGCGGCGGAAGAAGCTCGCCAAGGATCGCCTACCACAACGTTTCCGCTGCTCGAGCAAGAAGCCAGCGAGTTGGCCCACGAACCTTGCGGCGCCGGGCTCGATCTTCCCGATTGGCTGGAACTGGTGGCCCAAGAAGTCGATCGTGTGTGTAACCGGGAAACAACCTGGGACGTCATTCCCGACGCCGCAGCCGAACAACCGTGGGTTCGGCTAAGCTGGGAGGAAATTCAGTCGCAATTGACGGATTGGGATGCGGAAAAATAGGGTGTCTGGTAGGCTGATGCCTTGGCGTGTGGCCGGGTATCCACCTCTGCCCAACCGTCTCCAGTCCACCAGGCACATTTCGTAGCGCATGGCCGATACCATTACCTGCCCAAAATGCAACGAACGGATCGAAGTCACGGAAGTGATGTCGGCGCAATTGCGCGCTCAGCTTCGAGGGGAATTTGAAAACGAGCAGCGCGCACGCGAGGCTGAAATTGCCCAGCGCGAAGCCGTGGTCAAATCGCAGCAAGAAAAGATTGCAGCCGAACGCGCAGCATTGGAAGAAAACGTGGCCGAACAGGTCGCCGAGCGACTAAAGTCGGCCAAGCAAAAGCTCGAAGCCGATGCGCTCGTCAAAGCGAAGGAATCGCTCGCCCTGGAATTGCAGGATGCCCACGCTCAACTGACCGATACGCGCAGCAAGCTTGTGCAGGCCCAACAGGCCGAATTGGAATTACGACAGCAGCGTCGCGAATTGGAAGAACAAAAGAAGAACCTTGAACTTGAAACCGCACGGCGAATCGACAAAGAGCGAGAAAACATCCGAACCGCGGTTCAGCGTGAAGCCGACGAGCAGCATCGCCTCAAAGATGCAGAGAAAGACAAGCGAATTACTGATTTGGCCCGAGAAATTGAAAACCTCAAACGAAAGGCCGAGCAAGGTTCACAGCAACTCCAAGGCGAGGTATTGGAACTGGATTTGGAGTCACTGCTACGGACGCAATTTCCCGTCGACGAGATTCGCCCGGTTCCTAAAGGAGTTCACGGCGGCGATGTCGTTCATCTGGTTCGCGATACTGTCGGTGGTGAATGCGGTATTATTCTCTGGGAGTCGAAGCGCACGAAGAATTGGAGTGACGGCTGGCTGCCGAAACTCCGCGGCGACCAGCGAGCGGCCAAGGCGCAGGTCGCGATTTTGGTCAGTGACGAACTTCCCAAAGGCGTGACCACTTTCGCGTTCATCGACGAAGTTTGGGTCACCAACCGTGCATGCAGCATCGGTCTCGCCCTCGCTCTTCGCTGCGGCGTACTTGATGCCGCCAAAGTCCGCCGTGCGATTGACGGCCAGCAAGACAAAATGGCCGTACTCTACAACTATTTGTCGAGCACCGGCTTTCGTAATCGCGTCGCGGGCATCGTCGAGGCATTCGTCACCATGAAGACCGATCTGGAAGTCGAAAAACGCGCGATTACGAAGCACTGGGCGAAACGCGAAAAGCAAATCGAGCAAGCACTCGGTCATACGTCCAGCATGTATGGCGACCTTCAAGGCATTATCGGTGGAAGTTTGCAAACCATCGAAAGTCTGGAGTTGACTGCATTGCCTTCGCCGGACGACGATCTTGTAAATGCAAGTGACATCAGTACGCGCTGAGGAATCGAGAACGTGATGAATGCATTCACAAAAAGGCCGCGAAGTCGCCGAGAAATTCGAGGCAAATACGATCATGTTTGCCTCTACTTTGCGCCTTTTCGCCTTCGCGTGACGGCTTTGTTCCAATAGAACTTCAATGGTGAATTCGTTGCAACAGTCCATCCTCGCCCAGCTCATGGCCGTCATCGAAGACCGCAAGGCGAATCTGCCGGCGAAGTCATACACGACGACGCTGTTTTCCGGCGGCGTGGCAAAGATTGGGGAGAAAATTGTCGAGGAAGCGGCCGAAGTCGTCGAAGCGGCTGGCGAGACTGGTGACGAGGGCCGGCAACATCTCATTCGCGAGACCGGCGATTTGATCTATCACCTGTTTGTGATGCTCGGCCATTGCGACGTGAAGCTAGCCGAGGTTGAAGCCGAATTGGCCAATCGCTTTGGCATCAGCGGCCTCGATGAGAAGGCGGCGCGCTCGAAGAGCTAACATTGCAAGAGCATTTATGTGCGGCACTTCCTGCGACTGCGAAGCCGTGCGGCCGCATCCACCGTTTGCGAAAAGATCTCACTCCTCGCAAAGCTTCCCGAAGCGACTGGCTGGCGAAAATCTAATCGCCGTCAGTTTCGCGTGAAGGACAGAGAGGCAAAATTCGTAAAGGAACATTCTGATGCGACCAAGCCCGGCGAAGCGATAAGCCGAAGATCGCCTCAATGGCCGGTTTCGCCGCTCTGGCAGCCGCAAAATGGAGCGTCTAAAATCGTGTCAACAGCAACCATCGGCTCGATCTGCCATCCTCCTATGTTCCGACCCCAGTCATGCCGACCACACGAAAACCGAGCACCATCATGAACCACTTCGCGCTGCGATTTGCGATTGCCGCTGCCTGTCTCAACGTTATTGTGTTAGCGTCTGCCGACGAGGCGCCAAAATTCATTGAACTGTTCAACGGCAAAGATCTCACCGGCTGGGTGAATGTGAACGTCGATCCCGACACCTTCACGGTGCGCGACGGCATGATCGTCTGCAATGGTACGCCCATCGGCGTCATGCGGACCGAAAAGCAATACGAGAATTTTCTGCTGCATATTGAATGGCGGCACATGGAAGCCGGCGGCAATTCGGGTGTCTTTGCCTGGGCTGATGGCACCGTTCCTGAAGGGCAGCGATTGCCCCGGGGGCTGGAAATTCAAATGCTCGAACTCGATTGGGTCAACCAGCATCGCGACCAGAATGGCAGTCCCGCTCCGATCGCCTTCGTGCATGGCGAACTCTTCGGCGTCGATGGCTTGACGACCAGACCGGACAACCCACGAGGTAAACGCAGTAAGTCGATCGAGAATCGCTGCAAGGGCAAAGGCCAGTGGAACACCTACGACGTGGTTGCTGTCGATGGCGTGGTGAAGCTCGCCGTCAACGGAAAATTTGTGAACGGCGTCAGTCAAGCGTCGATCAAGAAGGGTTATTTGTGCTTAGAATCGGAAGGAGCGGAGATTCATTTTCGCAAGCTCCAAATCATGGAACTGCCGCCGGGCGTGACGAGCGAGGAACAGACGGCGCCGATGGCGCCGCAGCATGGTGTGAATTGATTAATTCCTTCAGCGCGGCCAGCACTTGCTCATCGTGTCCGTCCACTTTGACGGTTTTCCACAGGCGGGCGACTTTGCCTTCGGCGTCGATCAGATATGTGCTGCGTTGGATGCCCATCGACTTCTTGCCGTACATGTTTTTTTCGCGCCAGGCGCCGTATCTTTCGCCGACTTTATGCCCCTCGTCGGCCAGTAGCGGGAAATTGAGCTGGAACTTGTTGCGAAACTTCTTGTGGCTATCGACCGAGTCTGGGCTGACGCCGAAGAGTTTGGCTCCGAGCTTTTTCAGTTGCTTGCCCCGATCGCGAAAGGCGCACGCTTCCTTGGTGCATCCGGGCGTGTCGTCCTTTGGATAGAAATAGAGGACGACGGGGCTGGCGCGCTGGGCGGAGAGCTTCACTTTTGTGCCGTCGTCCGCGGGCAGGGTAAAATCGGGAGCTTTTTGCCCCGGTTCGATCCAGTTAGACATTGGTCTTGCCTCTCCGTTGGGTTGTGGGAATGGATTGAAGACAGCGGCTGGAGGCTCTATGAGTTGGTGGTTTTCGGCCGATCCGCGAACGTCGAATTCCCACGACGCTGCCAATTTTGACCGGAGAAGTTGCGGCTGGGAACCCGGCGCCTGGAACCGAACATTTTAGCTTCAAACCTGGCTCGCGCCACTAGATTGCCGCGGCGAGGCATCTAAAATAGGAATCCTGGCGCCGACGAGGCCGTTTTCTGAATTCATTTACCGCATTAGCAAAAATCTTGACGGCCACAGTACCCAAGACGGGATACGATCCGAAGGCGAATCGCGGCCTCGAGCGGGCGGTGCTTGCAGCACAGACCGCACACGACAATCGCGGCAAAGACATCTTGCTGCTCGATCTGCGCCAGTTAACGCCGGTCTTCGATTACTTTGTCGTCGCCACCGGGACCAGCCGCCGGCAAATGCATGCGATGGCCGAGGAAATCGACCGCGAGCTGGTCGAAAAGTTCAACGACCGGCGGCTTGGCCAGGAAGGTTATGCCGTGGGTAATTGGATTCTGCTCGACTATGGCGATATCGTGGTGCATCTCTTCGACGAATCGGCCCGCGATTATTACGCGCTCGATCAGCTTTGGAGCGGGGCGACCAAGGTGGATTGGCAGGCGGCAGGACCAAAAATCGCGTCGTAATGGCGACCAGCGATCCAGCGATGCGCCTTATTGCCGACGATCTCTCTGAGCCGCGGGCAATGGTGCGATCAACCAATCGACGAAAGCCTTTGCCGACGCCGGCTCCGCAATGGTTAGGTTTTCGCGCGCTCCGGCGGCCTCAAAAACAGCGGATAGCAAATCGGTCGTCGCCTTGCTTTCCCCTGCAATGCACAGCGCATACGGAGCAGACAACGCCACGAGCATCGGCAGGTCGCCATACTTGACCGATCCAGGCACGAAATCAGCGTGATTCTGTGCTTGAATGTCTTGAAAGCGAAAGCCGTCCGTATCGATGACCGCTCGATCGATGGCTCCGCCGAGCCGTGCGCGTGCCGCGGCTACCCACGCTCCTGTCCCTGCCAGTCCGACCACCGAAACGCTCGTTGGCCGGCGTTCGTGCTGCCGGACGAAGGCCACAAGTGTCATCAAGTCTCGCACGCGCCGGATCAACAGCGGCGGATTGTAGCCATAGGTATAAGCAGAATAGTGCTGCCAAGCTTCCTTGCCGCCATACACGTCCACCATGGGATTTTCATTCAGCGATTGGCCGTCGGCCGTAAACTTACCCTGGCCGCAGAGATCGGCGGCGACGATCGAGCACTTCGCATCGAGCAAGGATTGAATGGCAGCGATCGGTTTGCCTGCGGCGTCGCACAGGCCATCCTTGCCTTGTGGCGTCACCCACAGAACCACCTCGCCATTCCAATCGTGCGGATAGAAAAATCGAGCCGATAGTTCTTCGTGAGCCGGCCGATTGAGAACCAGTCCAGACATTTCAAGGTAAGCGCCTCGGTCTTGCTTGTCCGTCAACTTGAAATCGAGATCCTTGGCCTCTGGAAGCTCGCGGCCGATCATCGTTTCCCAAGCGCCGCCCACGATTTTGCGCAGCGAAACGAGGTCGATGTGCCCTGGCGCAATGATCTTTGCCAGCTCGGCTTCCATCTGATCGGTCATCCAGCGGCGGATCGCCTTTTCGTGCTGCGGGCCAACTCGATCTCCCGTGGGCTTGGGATGTTCCGCGGTCCATACCGACATCTCGTCCCTGGAAAGCGGAACGAAATCTCCCTCCAGCACCGGCTCCTCCATGCCTAGACCAAAGTGCCGATTCAAAAAGCCATACATGGTGCAGCGCGAAACGTGATTGTAGTTGTGCTCAAAGTGGATGTTGAAGGTCGCCGTCAGCCGCTCGGGATGGCCGTACAGTTCGTAGAGCCGCTTGAGGTCGGGATACCCCTTGGTGCGCAGTTCCCTGGTCCAGTCGTTGGCGGCGGTTAGCCCCAACGGACGCGGCGCCGTCAGGGCGGCGATTTCGACATTACCCATGCCAATGCGCAGGTAAGGGGCGTTCTCGCAGGTGCAGCCCCCTTGCATCGAAGTGGAAACCATCACGCATGGGAAGGATGCGGCAATTCGGTCGTCGATCGCCGACAGCATCATCGATTGCGTCCCGCCGCCACTGGCACCGGTGACGGCGACGCGCTGCGAATCGACTTCGGGCAGGGACAAGACAAAATCTAGCGATCGAACGGAATTCCAAGTCTGCAAGCCGAACAGCGTTTGCAGCCGGGCATCGGCATCGGCGCTGAAGAATTGATCTTGGCCGATCTCGACTTGTGGCTGCCGATATGGGAACGACGGTCGATGATCGGCGATTTGCAAGGAATCGGCATAGCCGAGCATATCATAGTGAAACACCACGCAACCCATCCGCGCCAATTGAACGCAGCGGGCCTGCATGTGATAGCGAGCGGCGTTTTCCCATCGCTCAGCGCCGATCGACAAGTCGTGTCGGGCGTGCGCTACGCCGAGATCGCTGAAGCGGCCATCGTCCCAATGGCCGTGCGGGCAAAGTACCGCCGGCAGTTTCTTTCCGTCTTGAGGAGTGCTTTTCGGCCGGTAGAGGTTCCCCGTCACAAAATGCCCCGGCACCGACTCCAACAGCACTTTCTCGACCGTGTAGTCGTCGCGTTCGACGCGCCCATGGACCATGGCGTTCAATGGCGTCTTGGTTGGCAGCGGCCAAAGCCCCGCAGCAAGCAGTACTTGTCGCCGCACTGCGTCGGCGCGGGCTTTCCAAGCGTCGAGGTTGTCGACCGGGGTAAACGGAAACTCGCTGTCCAGCGTGCGGAGAGGAATCGAGCGCGCATCGGCGGTTGGGTGCTTCGACGAATCGTTCGGCACTTCCGCATCCAAATTGGTCGATAACGCCGTGACGAGCACAAGCGAAGCAACGGATGCGCGCATCAAACAATGCTTGTTGGTCATGAGTCTCAAGGTTGGCTGGTGGAACTTAAACGGTAGGACCATTTCGACGGTCGATGATCTATGCACTATACATGCCGCCCATGAGCCGATCAAACGCCCCCGACCGTCGTCCAAGGTGAATCGCTTGTTCAAAATGGGACGATTTAGAAGTGAGGTGGACCCCAATCTTTGGACAGTTTTTGAGCTGCAATAAGAGATGGAATTCTTGTGCAGCGGCCCGCGAGACCCTTCCCAGGTCTCGCGCGGCCGCGGCGGCAGGCCAGTCTCCCGACCGCGACGCCCAGTTTCAAATCATTGCCGGGCTCATAGAAGATTACCAACAGGCCGGAAACCCATGTTTTTCCGTGGATACCAAGGCCAAGGAGTTCCAGGGCCAACTGTTT
>JADZDJ010000202.1 GCA_020851115.1 Pirellulales bacterium | reverse complement strand
TGCTGGTGTTTGCGCAAGTCGCCGACCGGACAACCGGAAAGCCGGCGGCTACCATGTTCCTTGTGCCGAAGGGCTCTTCGGGGATGAAGGTCGGACGTCGTATCAAGGCGCTTGGACACGGGGCGAATCCAATTTTCGAGGTGCGCTTCGATCATTGCCGCGTTCCGAACGCCGACCTCGTAGGTCCTGTAGGGCAGGCCTTCGAGGCCATGCGCATCGGCTTTGCGAAGACACGGACTTATTACGGCGCGCGCTGCGTCGGTGTTGCGCAAGCGGCTCTCGACTATGCAGCGGCATACGCGCAGAAGCGCCGTCAGTTTGGGCAGCAACTCTCAGCCCATCAAGCTATTCGGTTCAAGCTTGCCGAGATGCAGGCGTCGATCGAAGCGTGCCGGTGTCTCACCTACCGTGCGGCGACGCTCGTCGACGAGCGATCGGACGACGCGCCCAGCGCCGTGGCGATGGCAAAGCTGAAAGGCGCTGACATGACCATGACAGTTGTTTCCGAAGCCATTCAAATCATGGGCGGCCAGGGATATAGCTGCGATCATCCCTTAGAGCGCTATTATCGCGAGGCGAAGCTCTTTCAGATAGGCGACGGGACGAGCGAAATCCTCCGTCTGATAATATCGAGCGACAGCAACCGCAGGGCGCGACGGCATGAGCGGGTCGCAATAGCCGATTAGCATCTCTGAACGAGAAGGTTGCTTATGAAGCCGATCGTACCGCCTGTATTTCCGTGGAAGGATCACACCAAGTATACCTATCCGCTCGGCCTCGATATCGAGGGCATTTGTTTCCTATCCGGCAATAGCGCCTCTGAATACGATGCCCAGGCCGGAAAAATCGTCATCAAAGGAGATCTGCTTGCCCAGATCGAGACAGCGCTCGCCAAGATACGCGCTGTTCTCGAAGCGGCGGGACTTTCGTTCAATGACGTCGTTTCCGTGGTGCAATACGTTGCGCCCCAGGCATTTGCATCGATTGGGGATCTGAACCGGAGTCTCGGCTCGTATGGACTATCGCACGCAGCAAGCCACGTCGTGCCGGTGAATAGATTGATGCGCCGCGAGGCTCTGATTGAACTTGAAGTTGTCGCGGCTCCACGGAATCGGAGAAAAGTCATCGGAGAAACGCCTCGCGCCGTCGGCGTATTCTCCGAGCCGAACGATTTCGTCCTGATCGCAGGACATTCGACCGAAGGAGAGCAGGAGCCGTCCGGAGACTCGCTTGAGGACGAAGTGATGCGCATGGAGCGCCTCTTGGATAGTCTGGGCATGAACTGGGAGAACGTCGCTCGCTCTCGGCTCATTCTTGCATCGGCGAATTCCGCCGAGTTGGACGAGGCGGTGCGGATGCTGACGGAACGCATTCCGGCCCTACCGACAATGCCGGCTCTCGGTGTTGCACGATTGCCTTCGGGTCGCGCTCAGATATCCATCGAAGCATGCGTCACGCGCAAGGATGCAGAAGTCGCAAGGATCACCGATGGGGCTTTGGTTCGTCGGGTCGGAGCATTTTTGATGGCGACAGGTCTGCAAGCCCGTGACGTCGAATTGGATATGGTCGAGCAAGTTGAGCAGATCTATGGCTCGGTCGTGCCTGAATTGCTGACGGACGCGGGGATGGGCGTACACAACATCGTTCAAACTGTGGAGTGGGTAACGGAAGATGCGCTGCCGGATTACCGGCAGACGGGGGCGACCCGGCGAAAACTCCTACGAGAGCCGTTCCCTGTTGCCTCGGGTCTGGTGTGTTCGGCATTGCCAAGGGGGCGCAAAGTGTCCGTAGACATTCTCGTCTTCTCCGAATGACATTGCGGAGAGGCGCCCCCATGAGCGTATTCGAAACTCTCCTCTCGCTCACCGCCACATATCGAGCGAAAACTCCATTGGGAGAGGCGTCGATTCATTATTTTGCGCGGGCAATCGGCGATGACGCTGAGATTTACACAGACAAGGCAGCCGCCGCCGCGGCCGGATACGAGGACATCATCGCTCCTCCGACCTTTATCTGCGAAACCCTCCAGTACTCGGACCGCAATCCGGATGAGAACGGGTATATCGGGCACTCATGGGATATTCCCATAGAAGGCTGGTGGCGCGTTCGGGGCGGCAATCGTTACCGTTTCTACCAACCTGTATTTCCAAGCGACGTGCTACGGGTCGAGTGGACTGTCCAGTCAGTTCGCGAGACGCAAGACTCGGGCGGGAAGCCGATCGTCGTCGTCATTCAAGTCGCTGCATACTTCAATCAGAAGCAAGAGAAGCTGGCTGAGAATTTCGAAACGATCATCTATCGGAGATCCGATGAGACCGCCGATTCCAAATCTCGTCGTTGAACTCGATCGACCCAGGCTCATGGCTTATGGGGCGGCCACCTGGGACTGGCATCGCCTGCACTATGACAGCGACCTGGCCAGAGAGCGGGGATTTGGCGGACCGATAGCGGATGGGCAGATGTTTGGCGCGTTGATCGCCCGGCAGATTCGGAAATGGGCCGGGCCGCACGCCAAGTTCATTGAAATGGAGTTCAAGAATCGGCGAGTCCTCGTGGCTCCCAACGTCGTCACGATCGCATCGCGGGTTGCCTCGTGCGAGGTATGCGGCGAATGTGATCGTCTCGATATTCTTTCTGCGATTCACGATCGAGAAGGAATGGTCGTCGTCGACAATGCGCGCACTGTTCTTGA
>JADZDJ010000201.1 GCA_020851115.1 Pirellulales bacterium | reverse complement strand
GTTGGATGCGGTCAGTGTCACGACCACAAATACGATCCATTGACGCAACGTGAGTTCTACCAACTCTATGCGTTCTTTAATCAGGTTTCCGAGAAGGGACTGGATGGAAACAAAGGCAATGCAGCGCCGTTGCTGTACTTGCCGTCACCGGAGCAGGCAGCGCTGCAAAGCGTGTTGGAAACCCAAATCGCGGCTTTGCACAAACTTACACGGAACCAGCCAGCTGACGAGTCGTTGAAAAAAGAGGTCGCGAGTGAACTGGCGAAACGTGAACAGGAGTTGCAGCAGCAACAGCAGCAGATTCCGAGTACGATGGTAATGGCCGAGGTGCCGGAGCCTCGCGACACATTTGTTTTAATTCGCGGTCAATATGACCAATTTGGCGAAAAGGTGTCGGCCAACACACCAGCCACTCTGCCGCCGTTTCCGGCCGGCGCGCCTCGCAACCGGCTGGGGCTTGCGCGGTGGTTGGTTTCCGCGGAGCAACCCTTGACATCGCGTGTGATCGCCAATCGCTATTGGCAAATGCTGTTTGGGGCCGGATTGGTGGCGACCGCCGAAGACTTTGGCTCCCAGGGAGATCCGCCCACGCATCCCGAGTTATTGGATTGGCTGGCGTGCGAACTTCAACATTCAACGCAGCCAGGAGTGGCAGGCGCCACGACAGAACGTTGGAACGTCAAAGCATTTATCAAGTTGTTCGTGACATCGGCGACGTATCGACAGCAATCGCGCGTGACGCCCGAATTGGAGAAGAAGGATCCGCAAAATCGCTGGCTTGCCCGCGGGCCACGTTACCGCCTTCCGGCGGAGCTCATTCGCGATCAGGCGCTTGCGGTGAGCGGTTTGCTTAAGCATCGCATCGGTGGCGCCAGCGCATCGCCCTATCAGCCGGGTGATTTGTGGACGGAGCTATCCTCGCGTGGAGACAGTTCGAATTGGACAGCGCAGTCGTTCGTGCAGTCGCACGGCGACGACCTTTATCGCCGCAGCATGTATACGTTTTGGAAGCGGACCTGCCCACCGGTTCAATTATCGACGTTTGATGCTCCCGATCGCGAAACGTGCACGGTTCGGCGGGCGCGCACCAATACGCCTTTGCAGGCCTTGGTCACGCTAAATGACGTGACGTATTTGGAGGCATCAAGAAAACTGGCCGAGCGGATCCTGTACGACGGGCCGGCTGAGTTCAAGGAACGGCTGAGATTTCTTTTCCGCACCGTTACTTGCCGAATGCCGAACGAGCGTGAAATGGCGGTGCTCGCGAGAATGTGGGAGCAGCAAAGAGATCACTATCAGCGGCAGCCCCAAGCGATTGCCGCGCTTCTTGCCATTGGCGAGACGCCTGCTGATAAGTCGCTCGATCCACTCGAGTTGGCGAGCTGGACCATGCTCGCTAGTGGTGTTCTGAATCTTGACGAGACCGTTACCAGGAATTGATGCGATGTCGATCCAATTGCTACGCCGTCATTTTCTGCAGTCGGCCTCACTAGGTTTAGGCACCGCGGCCCTGGCTTCGCTCTTGCAGGCCGAGCGCGCCGTGTCGGCAGGCGTGCCGGGGGTGCTGGCCAGGACGCATTTTCCAGCGCGGGCCAAGCGCGTCATCTATTTGTTCATGTCCGGTGGCCCGTCGCACATTGATTTGTTCGATTATAAGCCCGCGCTCCGAAAACATCACGGCGAGGAGCTGCCCGCATCCGTTCGCATGGGGCAGCGGATTACGGGGATGACCTCGGGGCAGACGTCGTTTCCGTGCGTCGCACCGATGGTCCGTTTCGATCAGCACGGTGCATCGGGCACATGGCTAAGTGAACTGTTGCCTCACACGGGTGAAATCGCCGATGACATTGCGATCGTTAAATCGTTGCACACCGAGGCAATCAACCACGATCCGGCAACGACCTACATTCAAACCGGCTCGCAACAGCCCGGGCGGCCAAGCCTGGGTGCGTGGCTGAGCTACGGCCTGGGAACGGAGAGCGAAAATCTTCCGGCCTTTGTCGTGTTGATTTCGCAGGGCAGCGGCAACAAAACGGACCAGCCAATTTTTTCACGGCTCTGGGGAAGTGGTTTTCTGCCGTCACGGCATCAGGGTGTTCGCTTTCGTTCCGGCACCGACCCGGTGCTGTTTCTTTCCAATCCCGATGGGATCGCCCGCGAGAATCGCCGAGCGCTTCTCGACGGCATCCGCGATTTGAACTTGATTGCCGGGGAATCGAGCGGCGACCCAGAGATTCAAACCCGAATTGCCCAGTATGAAATGGCCTTTCGCATGCAGTCGTCGGTTCCGGAGCTAACCGATCTGTCGCAGGAACCGGAGCACGTACTGAAGGCCTACGGTGTGCGCGATGACGCCACCGATGGCGGTTATGCTCGCAATTGCTTACTTGCCAGGCGGATGGTGGAACGAGGCGTGCGATTCGTGCAAATCATGCACCGCGGCTGGGATCAGCACAACAATCTCCCCCAGCAATTACGCGGGCAGTGCCAGGATGTGGACCAACCTAGTGCGGCATTAATTAAGGACCTGAAGCAACGCGGTTTGCTGGAGGATACGCTGGTGATTTTTGGCGGCGAGTTCGGGCGAACCGTGTATTCGCAAGGCATGCTCACGAAAGACAATCATGGTCGCGACCATCATGGCCGCTGTTTTTCGATGTGGCTGGCCGGCGGCGGCATCAAGCCAGGGATCAGCTACGGAATGACCGACGATTACTGCTACAACATAATTCAAGACCCCGTCCACATCCACGACTTGAATGCGACGGTGTTACGCTGCCTGGGAATTGACCATCTACGTTTGACGTACCGATTTCAGGGCCGTGATTACCGTCTTACGGATGTGCACGGCAATGTCGTGCAACAAATTTTGAGCTAAGTGAGCCTGTCTGGAATTCGTCCATCGAATACACTGGCGAAATAGGGTGGTCATGATCACGCCGGCACGGTTCGAAAAGTCATCGTAACTTCGTTCGATCATCTCCTGGTGATCCTGTGGTATTATGGGAACGCGCATCGAACAGTCGCTTGTGCGGTTGGCCGTAATGACGGCGGTTGCGTTGCCGACCGCGATGGGCGCTGCCGACCAACCGGACGCTGCGAGTTCCCAGCGCAATTATTTCGAACAGCACGTCCGGCCGTTGCTCATTGAGCGGTGCTACGAGTGTCACGCCGGCCAGAAGCGGAGTGGTGAGCTGTCGCTGGAAACGCGACTCGGATGGCAGCGTGGCGGCAACCACGGGCCGGCGATCGTGCCAGAAAAGCCTGATGAGAGTTTGCTGATTCGCGCGGTGCGCTATCAGAATGACGATCTGCAAATGCCGCCCGATCGCCGGTTGGCAAGTGACGAAGTCGCCGTACTCGAAAACTGGGTGCGGATGGGTGCGCCCGATCCGCGCGAGGGTGGGGCAGGGCAGGGTGTCGAAGCCGCCGATTCATCGGCAGTTCAGAATCATTGGGCATTTCAACCACTGGCTGAATCGAAGCCGCCAAACGTCTCGGACGCTTCGTGGCCGATCAAGGACGTCGACCGTTTCATCTTGGCACGCTTGGAAAGACGCAGTTGGCGTCCTTCACCTGATGCAAACCGTTACAGCTTATTGCGTCGGGTGTCGTTCGACCTCACGGGATTGCCGCCGACGCCGGCTGAAATCGACTCGTTTATTGCTGATAGCAGCGAGCGCGCATACGAGCGGGTTGTCGATCGCCTGCTCGAATCGCGCGCGTTTGGCGAACGTTGGGCACGGCCGTGGCTCGATCTTGTCGGCTACGCCGATCAAATTGGCTCGGCGAATAACGTGCCTGCCGAGGAGGCCTGGCGTTACCGCGATTACGTTATCCGCGCATTCAATGCGGATAAGCCGTTTGACCAATTTATCCGCGATCAATTGGCCGGTGATTTGTTGACGGCGAGCACTATCGAGGATCGGCGAGACCAGATTACAGCGACCGGCTTCTTGGTCCTCGGCAACGTGAACATCGTGGAATCCGACAAGCTGGCCATGCGCACCGAGTTAGTCGGTCAGCAAATTGAAAAGACCGGCAAATCTTTTTTGGGAATGACGTTGCAGTGCGCCCGCTGCCACGACCATAAGTTCGACCCCATTACGCTTCAAGATTATTACCGCCTCGCTGGAATTTTCGCGAGCACGGAGTCCACCTACCAAACCAACCGTGGTGTGTGGAGTTCAGTAACAAAGGCGCCGTTACCGGAGACACTTGTCCAGTTCACGACGCGGGAGGCCGCTGTGCGGGAGCACGAGCGGATCGTGGCCGCAGCCCAAAAGGAGCGTGCGGAAGTTGACCAGCTAATCTCGCGACTCGACTCCCAGATCGCCACGGCGAAACAGGCGATGCCGGTTGTCGGCAGCGAGGCGGCGCCGCGTGATGCGGGTTCCACCGACGCCGCATCAGTTGAGGGACTGGAGAAGCAACGGTCCGAACTGCAGGAAAAGTCATCATCCCTGCAAAAAAGGCTATGGCATTTGGAGTATGTTCGCCCGACGCTGCCGGTGGCCTTTGCAGTTAAGGATGGCTCTGAGATTGCCGATGCACACATCCACATCCGCGGCAATCCGCGTGTTCTCGGTGAAACCGTGCCGCGCGGCTTTATCCAAGTAATCGCGCCGACCGCGGCGGCAGCGATGCCCGCGGATCAAAGCGGTCGCAAGCAACTCGCCGATTGGCTCGTCGGCCCCGCAAAACATTTGGTTGCTCGTGTCACCGTGAACCGGCTTTGGCAGCGATTGTTCGGGCGCGGCCTCGTGGCCTCGGCCGACTACTTTGGCGTGCGCGGTGAAACCCCCACCCACCCCGATTTACTCGATCACATAGCACAACAATTCATTGCTGCTGGCTGGTCCCAGAAACGTTTGTTGAGGCAATTGGTGCTCAGCCGAACGTATCGGCAGCGATCCGAGGCCGACGCATCGGCCGCCTCTCAACTGGCAGCGGATCCAGATAACCGCATGCTATGGCGTATGAGCCCGCGGCGACTTGAGGCCGAAATGCTACGCGATGCGGCATTGGCGGTAAGCGGTGAACTCACCGCTTCCGCGGGCGGTTCGGCACTTGCAACCGAGTTCATCGAAAACGTAGGTGAACTAGAGCCAAAGTCCGTGAATCCGATAAGTTACGGATGGAAACGGTTTCGTGAAGATCAGCGTTCCGTGCGGTCAATCTATCTGCCGATCGTTCGTTCGTCCGAGCAGCCTGGTCCAGCCGATCCGCTGAACTTTTTCGATTTCCCGCAGCCGGCCCAGTATACGGGCGAACGATCGACCACGGCGGTCGCTTCCCAGGCACTCTTTCTGCTCAACGGTCCACTGTTGAAAGAAGCTGCCGGGCGATTGGTCAAGAGCATTCAAGCAGATCGTGCATTAACGGGTGATGAGGCCCGTTTGACTGCTCTGTATCGACACATATTGAACCGTCCGCCAACAACGGATGAATACCGTGATGCGCTGGCATTTCTGGCTAGCACTAATGTGCGAGATTCCGTGTCATCCGATGTATCCGATTCAGACACATTCCGCGTGTCGGCCTGGCAACAATTGGCCCACGCTCTGCTGATATCGAATGAGTTCCTTTTCCGACTGTGAGGCCGCTCGATGAGTGTCGACAAGCGATTGCCGGACTTTTCCGTCCACGACCGCCGCCGGTTTTTACAGTGTGCTGCCTGTGGATTTGGTGGAGTGGCACTCCACGCGATGTTGGCCGATGTTGCGGCCGCAACGGACCGGCCACTTGCCTCACAGGCTCCCCATTTCGCGCCGCGAGCGAAGCGCGTGATTTTCTTGTTCATGGCGGGAGGGCCGTCGCAGCATGATTTATTCACACCCAAGCCACGACTCGTTCGCGACCATGGCGAACGGGTTGGCGTGACCGACCTGCCACAAGGCATTCCCGTCGGCACCGAGAAGTTTCTCACGCTCGGACCGATGGCCCCGTTCAAACCTTGTGGACAGTCGGGCATCATGCTCTCGACGCTGTTGCCCCGCCTCGCCGGCGTCGTCGACGACTTGTGCTTCCTGCATGGCATGCAGGTTGATAATCCAGCTCATGATCTGGCGATCCTGCAGTTCAATACCGGAGTATTCAACGAACTGCGGCCGTCCATGGGAGCTTGGGTAAGTTATGGGCTCGGCGCCGAGAATGAAAATGTTCCCAGTTACATCAGCATTTATCCGGCGAGCGACCTGCGTCAGCGTGGCTCAGCTTTTTTGCCGGCCGCCCACCAAGCGACGGTAATCGGAAAACTCTCGCAGGATCGCAAGGAGTCGGCAATCCGCTTTTTGAACGACCCACAATCCACGCCTGCTTCTCAGCGGCATCAACTCGATTTTACCCAGGCGGCCAACCAGCGATTGTTAGCCCGTGTGGGCGAAGATTCGGTGATGAAAGGCGTTATCGATTCCTTCGAACTAGCGTTTCGGATGCAGGCCGAAACGCCGAAACTCGTCGAGCTATCGTCAGAAACCTCGGAAACGCTTTCGCTCTATGGCGTGGGCACGGACCCCACGGATAAGAACGGCCGGGCTTGCCTGTTGGCACGCCGGCTGTGCGAAGCCGGTGTTCGATTCGTGCAGGTGACGATGGATGGCTGGGACCATCACGGCGATATTCGCGGAGGTTTGCCGAAAATGTGTGCGGCATCCGACCAACCGGTTGCCGCGTTGATCACCGATTTGAAACGCCGAGGACTGCTGGACGATACGCTCGTCATCTGGTCGGGCGAATTTGGCCGCACGCCGTGGAGCCAAGACCTTTCAGGCACCGCACCGATCGAGAAACACGGCCGTGAGCACCAGCCACAAAGCTTCACGTCATTTCTTGCCGGCGGGGGCGTGCGGGGCGGTATCGGCTACGGTGAAACCGACGAGTTCGGTTATCAAGTGATGAGCGGTCGCGTCCACATCCACGATCTGCACGCCACGATTCTCCATTTATTGGGTTTGGAACACGAGCGGCTAACCTATCGACACGCCGGACGCGATTACCGGTTGACCGATGTGTACGGCAGCGTCGTGCGCGAGATATTGGCGTGAGGGAATCGCGGGATGCGCGGAAGCGGTTTCAAGTGAAGTGAATTTGTTTTTACGCACAACGCTATAAAGGTTGCGATGTCGAATAACCCAGCAATCGGCCTGGCATTGATTACTTTGGCGGGCATCGCCACTGCCTGTTTTTACGCGCCATTCAAGCGAGTTCGCGGCTGGGCGTGGGAAACCTACTGGCTAGCATTCGGCGTCGTTAGTTGGGTAATCGGTCCCTGGCTGGCCGCTTGGCTAACTGCTCCACATCTCCTGCAGATTCTCGCCGATACACCACTTCTCTCGCTGCTGCTTACGTTCGTTCTCGGTGCCCTGTGGGGTGTGGGCAGTTTGACGGGAGGCATGGCGCTGCGCTACTTGGGGATGTCGCTTGGCTGGGCAATTCCCCTTGGCTTATGCGCTGCGTTGGGCACGTTGTTGCCGCCGGCATTCGATGGTCGGTTCCACGAATTGTTAGACCGAACGTCGGGCCGAATCACGCTCGTCAGCGTGCTGGTGGGGTTGGTCGGAATTGCGATTTGCGCCAAGGCAGGCATGTTAAAGGACGGGGAACTGTCTCGCGAACAAAAACAGGAATCGATTCGCGAATTTGATCTCGTGCAAGGGCTCCTGATGTCCGTCGTCTCCGGCGTGATGAGCGCCTGTATGGCATTTGGTATTGCGTATGGCAAACCGATTTCCGAGTCCGCCTTGCGGCACGGCACGCCCGAAATCTGGCAGAACACCCCGTTATTTGCGGTCGTGCTATTGGGTGGCTTTGTCACTAACTGCGCGTGGTGTCTGTTTCTCGGATTTCGAAATCGCACCATCGGGGCGTTCCTGGGGTCTGGCGGCATGCATTTGGCGATCAACTACCTGCTTTGCGCGTTGGCTGGCTCTCTGTGGTTCATGCAGTGGCTATTTTACGGCATGGGCGAAACGAAACTTGGCGAATATAAATTTGCTGGTTGGTCAGTACTGATGGTTTGCATCATCATCTTTAGTAACCTGTGGGGACTCGCGTTTCGAGAATGGGCCGGAACGAGTCGCACGACAAGGCTGTGGTTATTCGCGGGACTGATTGTGCTCGCTGCATCCGCACTGATGACCGGTTCCGGCAGCTATTTGGCAGCGTTCGAAGCGGGGCAATCGTCTGGTTGACGTTAGCACGGATTTTTAGTTTCAATGATTGATCCAGTTCTCATTGGCGTTGTAGGTCTGGGAAATTTTGGCCGCCTGCACGCGCTGACGTTGCGCGGATTGGCAGAAGCCAGGCTGGTCGGACTCGTCGATCGACGAGCAGAAGCGATCGAAGCGGCCCAAAGGGACTTCAAGAATATACCTCTATGGAGCGACGTCACACGTGCCATCCAAGAGTGCGACGCCGAAGCTTGGGTTGTCGCTAGTTCCACTGCATCACACGTTACGATAACACAATCCCTCTTGGCCGCGGGCCGGTATGTGCTGGTTGAAAAGCCGCTTGCTGAACATCTTGCGGACGCGGAATCGTTGCGGCCCGTTGTGGCGGCAAACAACGGCCAGCTGATGGCGGGGCATATCGTACTGTTCAACAGCGAGTTCCGACAGCTGCTTAACGAAGTGCACAAACGGGGCCCGCTGTCATTCATCGATAGTGTCCGCCATCGCCCAATTGCCACGATGCAAAGGCTGCCCGGCGAGAGCCCGTTCCATTTGTTGATGGTGCACGATTTGTATTGTGTGCTGGCGTTGATGAACCGCGCCGAAGCCCAACATTTTTCGGCACAGGCGCATTATGCCGCTGATGGCGCGTGCGACCTGGCGGTCGCCCAAATGCGCTGGGCGAACGGCGCCGTGTGTTCGCTAACCGCATCCTTCCTGACGCCCGATGGGATGCCGGACGACGGCTTCGACCGGTTAGAAGTGTTTGGCCAGGGTTGGTCGGCACGGATTCAACCCAATCCGCGTCCACTGCATGTGTGGGACGATCGGGCGCGCTGGCCATCGGCATTGGAGATTCATACCGAGCCTAACAGCCCCAGCGGGATGTTGGCCGAGGAACTTCGCTGCTTCTGCCGAGTCGTTCGTGGGCTGGAGCCGGTGCCTCTCGGCGCTACCTACGAGGATGCCTTGCAGGTGCTGCGTTGGGTTGATCGGCTGGAAGCGGCAGCGAACGCGGGCTGAACCGTGAGGCGAGAAGCGCGACTCAAACTGAAAGCACGCGAACATGGCAGATCGAACGACGACGCACGCCCCGCCGGCCGCCGGCCACTTCATCGACGCCCACGTACACGTGTGGACGGACGACTTCGAGCGCTATCCATTCGCCGCTGGGTTCACACGAGAAGGCATAAAACCGCGGCGTTTCACTCCGGCCGACCTGTTGGAGCTGTGCATCCCGCTGGGTGTCGATCGCATCGTGCTCATTCAGATGAATTTCTACGGATACGATAATTCCTACATGCTGGATAGCATTCGGCGGCATCCGGGCGTGTTCGCCGGAATCGCACAAGTCGATGAACATGGCACCGACCCCGCTGCCGAGATGCGACGGTTGAAACAGGCCGGCGTGCGTGGCGTGCGGATAACGCCTGGCAGCCGCAAAGAGAACGGCTGGCTCGACGGCGTCGGCATGCGGGCGATGTGGAAGACCGCGGCCCAAGAACAAATGGCGATGTGTCCGCTGATTGATGCCACGCGTCTGCCGGACGTTGATCGCACGTGCCGCGCGTTTCCAGAAACGTGCGTCGTCATCGACCACTGTGCCCGAATCCGAGGCGGTGGTCAGTTCCATGCCGACGAGATTCAAAACCTGTGCAGCCTGGCTCGGCACAAAAACGTATACGTGAAACTGTCGGCCTTTTACTTTCTCAGCAGCTTGGGGCCACCCTATACCGACGTCGCGCCACTGATTCGAAGTCTCTTGGCTGCCTTCGGCCCGCAGCGGCTGATGTGGGCGACGGACAGCCCCTTTCAATTCCAGCCGCCTCACACTTATGCCGCTTCATTGGAGCTGATCCGCGACCGTCTCGATTTCGTACCGACCTCAGATCGTCAGTGGTTGCTCCAACGCACGGCCGAAAGTGTGTTTTTTGGCTGACGACTGTTATTGGAAAACCACGGGTTCTTACGATGCGGTCATCGCACCCACTACCGAGCGACTCTACGCCAAGTGGAATCCGTTTGGATGCGATTGCAAGTCTGCTTGGTGATCTGATTGCGCTGCCAACCGTCAATCCGATGGGACGTCCCTGCAGTCGCAACACTCCCATCGAACGGCCTGTTATTGAATACCTGGAGCAGCGTTTTGCTCGTTACGACGTTCCACTTGAACGCCAACCATGCAGTCCGATTCACGAAAGCCTGCTGGTCACCGTACCCGGCCACGCGCGCGAACCAGGCACGCTGATTGAATCACACATTGATACGGTCCCGGCAGACGATTGGCCGGACCGTGCATTTCGACCGCGCCACGAGGGGAACGTCGTGTTTGGTCGTGGTGCATGCGATGATAAGGGTTCGCTCGCCGCCATGGTGGCTGCTCTGCAAACAATTTTGGAATCCGGCGAGCGGCCGCAGCAGACGATCTGGTTTCTGGCGGCCGGCGATGAGGAGTACGGCCAAACCGGTATCAGGCACTTTCTTCAAACACAAGATTTGCCAATTGGCAGGGCAATATTTGGCGAGCCTACAGATTGTGTCCCGATCGTGCAGCACAAGGGAACGATTCGCTGGGACCTCACCGTTCATGGCCGAAGCGCCCATACTTCACAACCCGCGCTTGGTCACAACGCCATTCTCGATGCC